>CANJZR010000344.1 GCA_947479075.1 Planctomycetaceae bacterium | reverse complement strand
GTCAATGACTTCACATCTTTATCTCGTTCATCGCGAAACCCTGTCTTCTGTCATCTCCTCTCAGGTCCTGACTCCCCTAGAAGCTCTTCGCCCCGCTACCGATGTTACGCTCGGTCTTTTCACACCATGCGGTCAACTCTTACGTAGCAAACACCAGCCAGCCTTAAGCCAAATCGAGAAACGCTGTCGGTCCTCGGGGATCAAGGTCGGTTGGCTTCCCTCGCCTCCAACACGCATGCCTTGGTTATGGAGTGACTCCTTTGTCCTGAGGAGGTGGATTCAAAGGCTTTTCCGCAACGACCAGCCACTCATCGTCAGGTGCCGAAATGCGACGACCACCACTATTGCCCTGGATGCACTGATCGGATTTCCTAGAGCCACGGTGATCTACGATTGCCGTGGTGCCGAAACGACGGAAGCCGCCCAGAACTTGGGAATCGAAGGGGTCCCTGAATCCGATTGGCCTTCCCCAGCCAGAAAGTCGTTCCAGAAAATTGTGCATTGTGAGCGGCGAGCCGTTGAGGAATCCGCCGGTGTCACTTGTGTCTCCGGATCCATGGTGGACATGCTGCGACAAAAATTTCCCTCGCAACCCCAAAAGAAGTTTATCGTGGTTCCATGTTGCTCCGATGTCGAAGCCTTTACCACAGCGGTCGAGGAACGAGACACGGTCCGGACTGAACTCGGACTCGAAGACAAGTACATCGTGTCTTACTGTGGCAGTCTGGCTTGGTATCAGCTTCCACAAGCGTCCATCCGGGTCTTCCGACTCATCCAATCTCTCCGGCCAAATGCCCACTTCTTCGCGATTACGACTCAACCTGAAAAAATGCGATCGTTGCTGGAAAACGCGGGATTCTTATCTACTGATTACACCATTCGATCAGTTCCTGCTCAGAATGTCCCCAGGTTGCTTGTTGCCGCTGATCTGGGCCTGATGCTTCGCGACGACAGCCTGACGAATCGAGTTGCTTCACCCATCAAGTTCGGTGAGTACATGGCAGCTGGCGTTCCAGTAATCATCACTCCCAGACTCGGGGATCATTCGGAATCTGTCCGTAGAGATCAACTCGGCATCGAAGTCGACCTGACACTCAATGATGAAATGTTACTCTCCTCTCTCCGATGTTATCTGGCCACACAACCACTCGATGCCACAGGGGACAGAGAACGCTGCCGCAGTTTCGCGAAAGGCCACTTGTCCTGGCCAGGCATTCTCCCGAAATTGACTGACTGGTATGAGGAAATGGTCAGTACCCGATAGGCCCCTCTACGCAGCAGTGACAGAGGAAGAGCGGCACGTCAGCTGCCCTCCAAGAATATGACAACGAGTTCAACACAGCCCAAAGAATGCGTCACACCCACCAGCCGTAAGCTGCGAATTCTGCATCTTCTGCCCTCGATACAGAACGGGGGAGCGGAGAAAGTCGCGTTCGATCTCGCAGGACGTCAGAGATTGGCGGGGCACGAGTTACTCATCGTTTCAATTGCCAAGCTTGGCCCTGCCCCTTCCTGGCTGCGATCATGCCACGGAGTGTGGGGAGATGTTCGCACTCTCGACTGGCTCCTTAGCTACACAAGCGTTTCCAATCTGAAGGGAGTGCGAGACCGTCTTCAATCGGTGTTAAATGAATTCCAGCCAGATGTCCTGCACTCCCACTTGTGGGTCGCGGATGTCGTGGCCAGTCTGTCTGTAGTCAATAGTAAAACCCAGCACATAGCCCACATCCACAACCAGGAAGTCTGGAAGGATTCCAGGAAATGGCGACATTCCCTGAGACGCACCTTGACACGCTGGCTGTACAGGCGTTCGCAGACCCGCTTCATCGCCTGCTCCCCCGCCGTCAAAGAGTACGAGAAGCGAGTGATGGGCTGGCCCAGTGAACATATTACCGTAGTACGCAACTCAACAGATCTGGAGCAGTTTCAACCAACCACGCGTTCTCGCTCGGATCGGATCCGAATTGGATCGGCGGGATGGTTTATCCCTCGTAAGGGACACTTAATACTTTTCGAAGCTGTGGCCACTCTGGTTTCAGAGAACCTGAACTTGGAACTCGTGCTGGCGGGAGACGGCCCACTCAAGGGGGAGTACCTGAAACGTGCCTCAGAACTAGGAATCGCCGACAGAGTTGTTCTGCCGGGCCCCGTATCTGACATGGCTTCGTTCTACCACGACATCGACATCTTCGCACTCCCCTCTTATGAAGAAGGGTTGCCGCTGGTCGTCGTGGAAGCCATGGCATCTGGACTGTGTGTGGTCGCATCTGCCCTGTTCGGCATGCAAGACATTGTGCAACCTGAAGTCACGGGACTACTCTTTGCCCCAGGTGATCAAGTCGAACTCACCAATGCCCTCCGGAGAGTCATCGAGGATCAGGAGCTCTCCGACAGAATGGGCATCGCAGCTCGAAAACTAGTTCAAGAACAATGTTCAGTGAAAACGGCATCAGAATCCGTCGAACAGATCTATCAAACTCGCGTTTCGGAGAGAATGGCATGCCCCCCCCCTCCATCTCGATAGTCATCACGACTCGAAATCGACGGGACGAGTTGTATCGTGCCTTAAACTCCTGCTTCTCGCAGGTAGGGGTTTCATATGAAGTCCTCGTCTATGACGATGCGTCAGACGACGGAACTGACAGCATGGTCCAAGAGAAATTTCCGGAGTGCCTATTGATTCGTTCGAGCGAACGGGAAGGACTGATCGTCCGTAGGAATCAGAGTTTTCGCGATGCAAAGGGCGACATCGTACTCTCGCTGGATGATGATGCTTACTTCACCGACCCCGAGACATTGACTCAGGTCTGCCAACATTTCGCCGAAGAGCCTAAAACGGCGGCATGGGCCCTGAAGTATTTCGAACCGGCCAAAGACGCCAAAATGCCTGACTTAGTCTCAGGAACATTGATCAAAAGCTATACAGGCTGCGCTCACGCTCTACGCCGTCAAGTCGCTGAAGAACTCGGTGGCTATCCGGCCTTCCTGGTTCACCAGGGAGAAGAAAGAGACCTCTGCATTCGTTTAATGGAGCACGGATGGGATATCCGGTTTGCCGACACTCGACCGATTGTCCACCTCTGTAGTCCTTACCGGGAGAACTGGAGGATGTTCTACTACGGATACCGTAACTTGGTTCTCTTCAATTGGATGCGAACTCCGCTGCGATTCCTCTTCCCCCGACTGTTGATTGATATCGGCCAACTGATCGTTTACCGATTCCAGTTGAAGACGATCCCCTCAAAGTTCTGGTGCATTGGTGCGGGCTTTTTGAATATTCTCCGCTATTGGGGTGAACGTCAGCCCGTTTCCGTGGAGACCTATCGGAAGTTTCGCCAGTTACCTGGACATGGGCCATCAGCGCAGCCTGACGGCGTGACTCCCGGGCCCTGCTTTACGTCCTCTAACGCAGTAAAGGTGACCAGTGACACTTGAAACCTCTACCGTCAACAGCGAGCGATCTTGATTGAACTCTACTTATTGCTGACGGCACTGATCATCGGTGCATCTATGATCACGTCCTATCAAAGGACACGAGACGCAATGTCTCCATTGATCGTCTTTGCACCGATGCTGTTCTACGTCTACGCATACCACACCTATGTCGTGATCTCGCACCCCAACATCTCAAACTTTCTCCCCAACAGTTCCGACATCGAGTTTGTTCTGTTGGTCAACCTGCTAAGCATACTCGGTTTCTGCCTCGGTATCTGCCACTATCGACGCAGTGGCACCGACCAGCAGCGGTTCCAGATCCTGGAGCAGGAAACCACAACAGCTGTCAGACGCAGGTTCTTCCGGCTTGGGATTCTGCTGGGCACCATGGCATTCGCGTCATTCTGGTACATGGTGTTTTCCGCTGGCGGACCGGTCAAATTATACCTCCAGTCCAAGCCCTCTTTCGGGAGACATTCGGGCTACCTCGGCGAAATGCCCATGCTGACCTTTCCGGCTCTGTTTCTTCTGGCTGCAGCCTGGCAGGGACGCCGGTTCACTTTCGCCCGATTCATGATCGCTTTCTACGTTGCGTCAACTCAGATCTCGTTTTCGATCATCGGCAAGCGACGCGGTACGATCTTCCTGACCGCCGCTGTTTTGGCAGCGTTCTGGTACGTCGTGAGAAACAAGAAGCCAAACTGGAAGGCCATGATCGGCGGCACCTGCGCACTCGGGCTGGTCTTGCTTTACGTTGCGGCAAACCGCTCATCGAACGCCCTAACCAGCATCGGAGAGGGTAACAATGATCGGCTGGCTAACACTCTGACCGTGAACGAACTGACTGCGGGTGATGAATTCATTTCATCTGCCGGAGTCATTCTCACTAGTCATCACTTCCAAAACCACTACTGGGGGAAACGCATTCTGGTCATCATCCTCATCCGCCCCATCCCCAGTTTCATCTGGGAAGGCAAGTGGGAATTTTTCGGCCTGCAGAACCTGAAATACCAACCGGGTGGAGGGGGTATGCAAAGGTCACAGTGGATGGATGCCGTCGGTTTTAGGACAACATCGGGCTCTGCCACCGGTTTTGTCGCAGATGCATATCTGGAATGGTCTTGGGGTGGCGTGATCGCATGTTACTTTCTCGGGCGAGGTTTCGGCTGGCTGTGGAAGCAATGGGTCTCCAAGGGTGGGGTATGGACCGTGATCTATGCCGAATCGATGATCCTCTCGGTCTTCCTTCCCTCACAAAGTCTGGGTGCTTGGCTGTACCGATTTCTGCTGTTGAGCATTCCGACCGCACTGATCTT
>CANJZR010000343.1 GCA_947479075.1 Planctomycetaceae bacterium | reverse complement strand
GGTGGCAGGATCTCTCGGACGGTGTACGTTCCGGCGGGCATGTTCACGAAGCGGAATGATCCGTCGGGCTTTGACTGAACAGTGGCGACGACTTTGTTGTTGGCATCGACGAGTTGAACGCCCCGCCCACCGAGTCCTCGCTCTTGTCCATTCACCAGTCCGTCTTTGTTGGCGTCGGCAAAGACACGACCTTCGATGGAGGTAGTGACAGTGGGAGCATCTGCGGGAGGTGCCTCACCCACGAGGATACCGGTGATTTTGGAGTCCCCCTTAACGGTGATGGGCTTGGGGGGCGTGGTCGATGTGGCGCCGGGCGGCAGGATCTCACGCACGGTGTATGTACCGGCCGGCATGTTGACGAAACGGAATGATCCGTCGGGCTTTGACTGAACAGTGGCGACGACTTTGTTGTTGGCATCGACGAGTTGAATGCCACGCCCGCCGAGTCCTTGCTCTTGCCCATTCACCAGTCCGTCTTTGTTGGCATCGGCAAAGACACGACCTTCGATGGAGGTGGTAACAGTGGGCGTCACATTGGCAATCACAGCTGCCAGCAACTGACGGCCCTCCAACTCGTTGGAGATACGCGATCTCGAAGTGGTCCGACGACGGGGTGACTGAATGCAGGTTTCCCACAGGCGACTGATTGACTGCAGCGTGTTCTGGACTTTCATGATGGCTTCCTTAGCAATCGGATCCCGGAGTGAGTTGTTCACGGTCAGTTCGCGGGGCCGAGAGGCGGCGAGAATCTGGCCTGCACCGGGAAAGGTAGAGTGGGCCACCTTAAGCCAAGATGAAGCGAGAAAATTTATGGATAAGTTTTTTGGAAAAGCTGGCCAGAATCTGAGACCGACCACAAACTCAGCGTTTCACTGAACTCAGCTGTGGTGCGGACATACCCGTCCGTTCATGAACCAAATCTAAGCGTACTCTAAGGAGCTTTGGCAGCGAGTTTGACAATGCGAACGTGGCGATCGTAATGGGCTGTGGCGACCTGAATTCCATCGGGATGGAGGTCCATATCGCGGGCGAGGCTGGGGAGCTTGAAACGGGTGTAATCCTTGTCGGCGTCGGGTTTCCAGAAGAGCAGGAAGCCGCCGGAGCTACCACCAGTGACACCCATCAATGACCCATTACTCAACCAGCAAAGGCGCCAGATGACGCCGCCGGTGATTTCGTCCGCGACCTGCTGACGGACCGGCTCAGGTTTGTCCGAAGTCAGATCGAACAGACAGACGAGTGGCTCATGCACCGCTCCGAGCGGGTTCGAGGACTTGTAGAGACCTCCCGCCGCCAGCCACTTTCCATCCGGCGAAACGGCAAGAGCGCGAATGCCGCCGAAGTCGACGCCCTGCCCTCCGTTGTACGAGTAGAGAGCCTTCGCGTCGAAAGTTCGGATCAGCTGGCCGGTGGCAGAGTCCCATTGCTTGAGCACGCCAGCCAGGTCGCCACTGAAAAGCATGTTGCTCTGAGGGTGAAAGGCGACGCTGTAGACATGCTTCTCGTGTCCGGCCAGCTCACGCACCGGCGCACTGTCAGCCATGTTCCACAGCCGGACCATCAGGTCATTCCCGCCACTGGCGAGAAGCGTGCCATCGGGGCTAGTGGCGAGGGAGCGGATCCAGCCTTTGTGAGCCTGGATTGATCGCAGCGGTGCTGGAGCGGCGCTGGCGGTCTCCCACCAGGTCAGCTTGCCCTCAGCGCCCCCGCTCACCACCTGGGCTCCGTCCTTCGCGAATGCGAGGGCGAAAACCCAGCTGGTGTGGCCACCTGGAAAAGGCGTCTTGGCTCCATCAGTCAGTTGAAATCTCGCGACGATGGGATCTTCCGATCCCGTGAAAACGTATCGTCCCTGTGGGTCGAAACGACAAACGTTCAAGGGGCGATCGTGCGCCCAATCACTGACGAGATGAGCTTGCTGGGGGTCGAGCATCGGTGACTCCCGAATATTCTGAGTATGACGGTCCGAATGACGGGCTGCGGGACATGTTTATGTCAGCAGTCCGGAGATCCCCTTCGACGATGGATCGGCGATGGGGAGTTCGCGTCCATCGATCGAGAACGATTCGGAAGAGTCGACACCGACAGCCTGGAGGTAGGTATGGAACAGGTTGCCGTGGTCACACTGACCATCGGTGACTTCCGTGCCCTTGTCGTTCGTCTTGCCGAATGCGACACCACGTGGGAAACGGCCCCCCGCGGTACAGACGGTCCAGGCTCGCGACCAGTGATCGCGACCGGCATAGAGGTTGATGTTGGGCGTACGACCGAATTCAGAGAGCACAACCAGCAGCGTACTCTCCAGCATGCCACGATCGGCGAGGTCCTTCACAAAGCAGGCAAACGAGCGGTCAAACTCGGCCATCTGCTCGATGTGGAAGTTGAAGTTCTCGTTGTGCGTGTCGTAGTTGGAATGCGACAGCTGGACAAACGAGACGCCATTTTCGAGCAGCCGGCGGGCGAGCAGGCAATGGCGACCGAAGTCATACTTACCGTACCGCTCGTGGTCGGCTTCCGGTTCCTTGGAGACATCGAAGACATCCCGCTTCTGCATCAACTTGAGGGCTTGTTCATAGGAATACGTGAATGCTTCGGTCACGGCGGAACGACGGCGATTGAGGAACTTCTCGTTGACCTGACGCCGGAAGTCCTGGCGGGCGACTTCGGAGACTTCGGTCATGCCGTTGGGCAGATTGGTGTTCGGCGGCGGGTTGCCGTTCCCCATCTGGATACTGGCATAACGTGGACCGAGGTAGGCCGATTCGCTCCCGCGTCCACCGCCTCCGCCAGGAGTGATCAGGATATGGCCGGGAAGTTCGGAGTTCTCCGGGCAGAGTGTCTTGGCGCAAACCGCACCGAATTCCGGATAGTCCGCTGCGGGGGTTTGCCGCCGACCAGTCAGCATGAGATAGCGACCCTTGCCATGGTCGTCTTCGCTCGTGTTGACACCACGGATCAGGCACAGGTGCTGCATGATCTGTGCAGTATGGGGCAACAGTTCCGAGACATGAATCCCAGGAACAGTGGTTGGAATGGCGGCAAAAGGACCACCGGTCTCGGTACCGGGTTTGGGATCCCAGCTCTCCAGCTGGCTGAGGCCACCGTGCATGTTGATGACGACGACTCGCTTCTGCTGCGATTGCAACTGCTGCGCGAGGGTGGGCGTGGAGAAGACTCCCAGCCCGCCCGCCACTGCCCCTGCTCCCGCAGCACTCATTGCGCCGAGGAAGCTGCGACGGGCCATCAGATGTTCATTCGAACGACAGGCGTAATCAGCTCGCATGGCAGCACGTACCTTGAATTCGAGGGTGTGAGGAGGGACGTTGTCGGAGGGAGGGAGGGTGGGGGGTGGGGTAAATCGGCGGGGGTCGATCAGTGATTAAAGCGGAACTCGGCAGAGTTCAACAAGCCCCAGGCCAATTCCTGGGCGGCCACGGCTTTGTCGGCGGATCGCGCTGACAGCACTTGAGCAACAGTCGCTTTCTCGGCCTCGGTCGGAGGTCGGGACAGGATCGTCATGTAGAGTTCATCTGCAGCTGCGTTCGGGTCGGGTTCACCGGCCATCTTCTCAGTCACGTTCCCGGAGGCCGGTGTGACCCAGCCGACGATGTAGCCCGAGTTTCCGGCGAAGAGGGCCTGATCCGCGGTGGCGAAGAAATCACCCTGCGGCTGCCCCGCTCCCGCTGCGTAGTACTGGATGAACGGGGCAAGGTTGCCCTTCAGCTTGTCGTAGGCACGCTGTTCGATCTCCGTTTGTCGAGCCGCTACCGCTGCGGGGTCCTGCTTCTGAGCATCGGTCAGCGGTGCGGTCTTTTCGAGTTCCGCAGCTTCTGCTGCGAGATAGCGGTCGTTGACGCCCGTCACCTGGAAGACGGACCAGAGTAGCTGTTCCGGGGTCAGAGCCTTCAGAGTGGCCAGCGAGAATCCACGGGAACTGTTGTCGACGATCTCCTGGCCGGACTTCTCCAGCTCACCATTGAGGCGGGTACATTCCGCTTCAGTCGTCTGGATCGCGGTCGTCGCCGCTGCGACTGCCTGTTCGAGCCGTGTCTTTTCGGCGAAGGCCTCGTCACGCTGTTTCTGGGCGGCGTCCAAACCGGTGTTGGCTGCAACCAGTTGAGTATTGGCGGCGTCGACCTTCGTCTGGTAAGTGGCGGACTCCGCTTGAATCGAAGCGAGTCGTTCCTTGAGCTTCATCGTGGCCTCAGCCAGGACGGTATCGCCAGGAATCTTGGCCTGGGCTGACTCGGCCGATGAGGTTGCAGTCGTCAGGTCCTTCAGTAGATCGGAGTGCTTTGACTGTTCTTCCTGAGCGGCCTGCAATTGAGTGGTGGCCGTTGTCATGGCAGTATTGGCGGCGACCAGATTTGCTTCCCGCTCATTCATCGTCGGTGCAAAGGCGACCGCCTGAGCCTGGGCGGCCTGCTGCTCAGTTTTGCGGGTGGCGAGTGAAGCGAGGGACTCCTCAATGGACTGCCTGGTGGTCGCCAGCTTGGCGAGGGTCTTTGTGGTGGTGATGCGTGCATCGATCGCGGACAGGTCGGTCGCGCTGTCCTGCATTGCTCGACGAACGGCGACCAACTCGATGTCCTTCTGCTTGAGCGTGTCCTTGAATGGCTGGACCTTGGCGATCACGGTGTCGATGGCTGCCTTGGAGGCATTGTAAGCCTCGGTTGGAGCAGCGACCGCCGCTGTCTTGTCTTCGATCGCCTTCTGCAGGGCCGGAATTTCGTCGGTGGTTTGCTTTGTGCGATCCGCGAACTTCTG
>CANJZR010000342.1 GCA_947479075.1 Planctomycetaceae bacterium | reverse complement strand
GTGAGAGACGCTGGGCGGGCACGGCAGACTCACGTCTGCCGCTCGCTGCCGGACTGAAAACTGATGACTGACCACTGACCACTTCTTAGTGAATATCGTTCTGGCCATCGCAGAAGTCAGCTGAGTCGCAGAAACTGCTACCGGAGAAGTGACCCTTGTGGCCGCAGGTGCCGCTGGTGTTGTAGCTCTGCTGCACCGAGCTGAAGGCCGAGCCGACATCTTCGAGTTCGTTGTTGATGTTCAGCGACACTTCGCTCAGACCGACGACCAGGCCGAGGACGGCGATCGTCGAGACCAGAACCAGTTCGGCCGAGACGATGAAACCGGCTTCGTCGTTCTTGAGAGCGTTGATGAGCTTGAGCATGAGAGTGTCTTTCGTTCGTGGGGTCTGTCGTGTGTCGCGGTGAGAGTCACTGGCGATGAGAAGATGTAAAGCACCCCCGGTGCCAAACCCTGTGAGCAGTGTTCAGAAATCTTGACATCTCCTCTCGCAATGATTGCATCGTTCGACAGAGAAGGGACTTGTGGCACTTCAGGAAAACTCACCGGCGCTCGCCCCCAGACCACCGACCACACACGTGACGATGCAATTGGAAGACGTCGTGGTTCAGTGTTTGCGTTGAGTCGTCGTATGACATTGCCAGGAAGGGAGATATGGCCAGCGTTCAGCAAATGCATCACGTTGCGTTCCGTCATCAATCATCAACGGGCTTCCAGCGGGAAGTACGGGCTCCATGCGTGAGGGGAGCGATTGAGCGCCGTGCTGCTGGCTCTGAGCGGTGATACACTTCGAGGATTAGGGCTTTCAGCTTTGGTCGATTCAGCCCTTTGTCTTGAGTCCGAGTACCTGTCGACACATGCCCGTTCGTATCACCAATCTCAGTCTTCCCGTCGAAAAGCCCGAGGCAGCGCTTCCAGCTGTGATCGCTCTGCGGCTCAAGCTCCCTGCCGATGCCGTGCAGCGATTTCAGATTCTGCGAAAGAGTCTCGATGCCCGGAAGAGGATGAACCTGCAGTTCGTATACTCGGTGATGGCGGAGCTGGCCGATGAGTCGGCGACGCTGAAGCGGTGGAAGAACGACCGGGATGTTCAGGTGTTCGAGCCCGAGGTATTCGATGATCCCTCGTCGGGTTCACATCCATTGGAAGAGCGACCCGTCGTGGTCGGAACGGGGCCTGCGGGGTTACTGGCCGGGTATTACCTGGCACTCAAGGGGTATCGTCCGCTGCTGATCGAGAGGGGGGCTGCCGTTAAAGAGCGAGTGCCTGCCATCCGAACCTTCGATTCGGGAGGGCCGCATGATGTGGAGAACAACTATCTGTTCGGTGAAGGTGGGGCTGGCTGCTTCTCAGACGGCAAGCTGACATGCCGCATGTCGGGGGCCGATTTCGACTGGGTACTCCGATCGTTCGTGACGTGCGGAGGCCGCGAATCGCTGGTGTATGAGCATCGTCCTCACCTGGGAAGTAACAAGCTGCCGATGATCTGCCGAAACTACCGTCGCGAGATCGAACGGCTGGGCGGGGAGTACAAGTTCAATTGCCGGATGGAGGGGATCGACATCGTCGATGGCCAGGTCCGTGGCCTGCAGACATCGAGCGGCTACATCCCCACGCGGCATGTTCTGCTCGGAATCGGGCACAGTGCCCGTGATACTTATGCGGCATTGCTGGAAGCTGGTTTGCCTCTCAAGCAGAAGGCGTTCCAGCTCGGGTTGCGGATCGAACAGCCTCAAGAGCAGGTCAACGCATGGAAGTATGGCCGCGATGCGTATCTCGATCTGCTGGGAGCTGCCGACTACAGCATGGTGGCCAATGGTCAGCGGGATCTCTATTCGTTCTGCATGTGCGCTGGCGGGATCGTGATTCCGAGTATCTCCGAACCGAATATGTTCTGCTCGAACGGAATGAGTAACTCGCGCCATGACACCCAGTTCGCCAACAGTGGATTGATGGTGACACTGAATCCAGACGAGTTCGGCAGCACGCATCCGCTGGCTGGCGTTCACCTGCAGCAGAAGTTTGAAGCGGCAGCTTTCCAGCTGGCCGGGAACGACTACAAGGCCCCGATCATGTGGGCCAAGGATTTCGTGGCGGAACGCTCGGCCCGCCTCGGCGATCAGCTCCCCAGTTCCTATGAGCGCGGTACGGTGTCGGCTGACCTGCGGCATGTGCTGCCTCCGGCGGTGACGCGGGCGATTCGTGATGGCCTGCCGATCATGGATCGTCGCTGGCGAGGAGAATACCTCAAGAACGCGACCCTCGTCGGTCCCGAGATGCGTGGCAGCTCGCCCGTCCGGATTGACCGGGATTATGCGACCCGTGAGACGCCCGGGTTTGCCGGGCTGTATCCGATCGGTGAGGGAGCTGGTTACGCCGGTGGTATTGTCAGCGCCGCTGTCGACGGGTTGCGGTCGGCTCGCGAGATTGTGAGACGCTTTGCTCCGCTGGTTGGCCGTGGCGAATAGTCGGGGTTCGATCACTCGGGGGAGGCTCAGGCGACGGGCGAGTGAGCGATCGGAACTGGTCAAACGGGTGGATGACCAGTCGGTCGCTTTTGTTTTCGTGGCTTCTGAGTGATGATTCTTCGTGTTGGGGCCGTGGCTGTTATGTTTGGCTGCGCTGCCTGAACTGGTAATGAATCGGGAGCCATGCATGTACAATCGCCGTCGATTTCTCGGGACGACCGCAGCTGCAACTCTGGGGCTGTTTCTGTCCCGAAATTCACAGAGTGGTGAAACGAGCTATCCTCCGTTTCGCGTTATCACCAAGGGGCCTCGCCATCACTGGTTTGGCTATTACGACAAACTGGAGTTCGATCCAACGGGCCGGTATGTCCTGAGTAATGGAGTCGACTTCGAGCACCGCTCACCGCGGGCCGATGACCGGATCGAAGTGGGGATGGTCGACCTGGAAGAGGGTGACCGCTGGATCTCGCTGGGCGAGAGTACCGCGTGGTGCTGGCAGCAGGGATGCATGCTGCAGTGGATCCCGGGATCGCGGGACTCCGTTCTGTGGAATGATCGAGAAGATGGCCGATATGTCTGCCGGTTGTTGAACGTGAAGACTGGTCAGAAGCGAACCATCCCACATCCAATCTACGCCCTGAGCCCGAGTGGGCGGACAGCCATTGCGACTGACTTTCGAAGGCTGGGGCACGCCCGGCCCGGGTATGGCTACAACGGGATCGACGACCCGAATCTGAACGTTCCGCTCCCGGACGATACCGGAATCTTTCATGTCGATCTGATCACTGGCGAGCAGAAGCTGCTCCTGTCCGTGGCAGAGGTCGCAAAGTTCGGACCTCAATTGCCGAGCATGCAGGGCTCAGCCAAGCACTGGTTTAATCACCTGCTGTTCAATCCCGATGGGACGCGGTTTGTCTTCTTGCACCGCTGGCAGACTTCGAGCGGGGGGAGGGAAACCCGGATGGTCACCGCGAAAGCCGATGGCACCGACATGCGGGTGATTGATGCGAACGGGCTGACTTCGCACTTTTTCTGGCGAGATCCATCGCACATCCTGGCCTTCTCGAATCATCCGTCCGCCGGAAAGCGGTTCTACCTGTTCGAGGACGCTCCTCAAGGAGAAATCGTCGTCGTGGGAAAGGATGAAATGACCAACGACGGACACTGCACTTATCTTCCCGGGAGTAAGTGGGTGTTGAACGATACCTATCCCGATGAGAACCGGCTTCAGAAGCCGTTCCTGTTCAACGTCGAGACGAAACGCGTGGTTCAACTGGGGCGCTTCCTTTCGCCCAAGGAATACACGGGCGAGTGGCGTTGCGACACGCACCCCCGCTTCAGTCCCGACGGGACGAAGATCGTGATCGACAGTCCGACCGAGGGGCAGGGGCGACAGCTGCATCTGATTGATATTCGTGAGATCGTGGGGTAACCGAGATGATTCGCCGGACCTTTGCTCTGCTAGTGGCTCTGACAACTTCGCCGCTCTGGGCTGCGACGCCGGCCACGCCACCCGATCCTAAATCACCGATCACCGTGATCGAGGCTTGGAAGGATCACGTTGACCAGGCAGTACCTCAGCCGCCCCCGGTCATCGAGCTGACCAGTGCCAAGCAGCTCTTTGCAGATGACTGGATAATTGAGAAGTCAGTGGGAGTGAATCGGACGTTTTTTGCCGCGACGAAGCACCCGGGGAACCCACTGCTGGTGCCGGAGAAGCCGTGGGAGATTCCGTCGGTGTTACTCTCAGGTTCGGTCATCTATGACCCACAGCGGACTGAAGATCGGTTTCGTATGTGGTATCTGTGCTATACCCCGAAGCACAACGCCAATTTTGAGGGGGTGAAGTCGAAAGAGGGGTGCGTTGCCTACGCGATCTCTGCGGATGGTCTCCACTGGACCCGTCCAAACCTCGGACTGCATCCGTTTCAGGGGAGTCGTGAAAACAACATCGTCATCCTGGGGCCCTATGAGCTTCCCGGCGTGATCTTCGACCCGCGTGACCCCGATCCCAGTCGTAGTTACAAGGCCCATGCCCGGACCTCTCGCGGGCACACGGCTTACTTCTCACCTGACGGAATTCACTGGGGCGAGCCGCAGGTCATGAAACTGGATGGGTACGACCGGTCGTCAATCCATTGGGACCCGGTACGACAGAACTGGTTTGCCTCGACCAAGTCGTGGTATCGCACAGCGCCCGGGGCTGAAATCTGGCGAGGTCGCGGGTATCAGGCGAGCAATGACTTCCTGAACTTTCGCGAGAGGTCAGTCTATCTGGTGGGGACCGAGCCAGAGTCGGG
>CANJZR010000341.1 GCA_947479075.1 Planctomycetaceae bacterium | reverse complement strand
TGTGAGGGCTGCAATGCCACCGGTCGCTCAAGACGCGATGCCAATGTAATCCGGACAGCGGGCAGTCATTCCGATGGAGGGAATGAAGTGTCCGCGGTCCAGGAAATTCAGGCAGAACCTGGCAGGCACAGACAATCGCCCGGCACAGCCAATTCGATTAAGAATGGACGGGTACGGGGTCCATGGCAGCATCAAGCGAATCCGCCTCGATCACAGCCATCGCAGCGGGAGGTGGCGAATACTTACTCAGGTTGTCCCGGATCGTCGCGCAAATACGACGCAGCGTTTGCAGGTCTTCCTGACACACGCCCGCAATTGCATGGGCTCGAACCTCGGCAGAAAGGGTTAAGGATCGGTTCCAGATCGACTCCGCCTGAGCCGTCGGGAACAGACGGCTTTGACGGCGGTCTTCGCTGCTACTCGTTTTAATAATCCAACCATCCCGCTCCATGCGGTTTACAACTCCAGCCAGCGTCGCGGGCTCGATCCCCATACGATCGGCCATCTGAGTCTGCGACAGCTCCGGGTTACACGCGAGCATGGCCAGAACTTCCCACTGCCGCAATGTGAGATCCTGCTCTGACAAGCGCTGACCAAGAACCCGTCGAATCGACTGGGAGGCCATTGTGACCCAGTAACCAACGCTTTCATCGAAGTTGTATTGCAACATACTGTTCCAGCCTCCTAATTCCACTCAGATTCCATCTCATGCCGGAGAATCGTTAGACATTCGAGTAAGCATCACCAGAACACACTCGAAACTTGAACTGCCGTGCAGACTTGTTCCGCGAGCGTCTCCGACTGATCCCGATCTCTCGGAATTTATCTTTGACTCAAGCAAGCCGTTCCGACATGTCTAACGAGCGACTCCTCCTGGTCGATACTCGACTCGCGTCGAGGTCCGCAGTTGCACCTGCATGCCAAAGATCTCCTCAAACATGCCGCGATTCTGCTTGAGAGTCAGCTGCTCGATGGAGAGGTCGTCGACATGAGGTACGGAAATCACCAGCGTGCCTGCCTTGCGATGGAACTCCAGCTCTCGCACTCGACTGCTCCGGGAAGCATCGAGCGAGATCGCAATGCGGAGAATCGCAGCCATCTTCGAGACTGACACACGTCCATCTCGATCAAGCGTGCCGTAGAACGGATGCGTCGGCTTGGGCGATGAACGCCGGTGATAGCGAGTCACCAGCGCCACCAATAACACATCCGCCGTCGACAACCCGAACAACTCGCTGTTCATGATGATGTACATCGAGTGTTTGTGCAGGCTGCTCGTGTTGATGAACAGGCCGACCTCGTGCAGGATTGCCGAGACATACAGGAGGAGTTCATAACGGGCGTCGAATCCGTGCTCTGCTTTCAACTCATTAAAAAGTTTTTGAGCCAGCTCGGCGACTTGAACAGCATGTTCTTCGTCGAACTGATACTTTCGTCCGAGTTCTAAAGCAGAGCGCACAATCTGTCCGCGGAAATCCTCCGACCATGCCCCACCGTCTGCAATCTCGCGTAGCAGACCATCTCTCAAATTAGCTGTACTCACATGAATCTGATCAAGATTCAACAATCTCGCGAGTTCCAGATAAGTCAGCAGCGCAGCTCCCGCTGTCTCGGCTTCGGAAAACGGGATGCGGTACTTGCGCACGATGGCGTCTTCGCCAAGTTCCAGGAACTCATCCACAAAACGGGTCAACTGCTTGACGCTGATCTTGCCAAACTGTGACTGGTCCCATTCCTTCAGGATTTGTTTCGCGGCGAATCGGGCATCACTCCCCAGTGCGATCAGTTCAACCTTGCGATTCCCAGGGATGTGCGAGGGAAGTGTCTCCAGCTGGCGATGAATTTCGCTCTCCATGATGTCCCGCAGCTTGGAGTGCGTCGCACGCAATGACTCCAGCGATTCATGCAGGCGGAGCGAGCCGAGTCGAAAGGCGTGCGAATACGCCACGTTTCCGGCATCCACATACAGAAGTTCCGTGCTTCCCCCCCCGACTTCCGCGATCGCGATCCGAGCGTCCTCGAATTCGGAGTGAGCATCGAGCTGCTGCTTGATGCTGCGGTAGGTGATGCGATGGACTTCCGGCTCGTCGATCGGCTCGACGATGAATCCGGTCGCAATGTAGATCCGATCGACGAAGGCAATGCGATTGGAGGCCTCGCGTACGGCACTGGTGGCGACGACGCGGATCTGATCAGCGCGGGTGATCTGATATTCAGCCAGCTTCTTGCGGTAGGCCTTCAGGACGCGAACGCAGTCCTCCATGGTACTTCTGGCAATTTCACCCCGAATAAAGGTGTCCTTGCCCAGACGGACTCCCTGGGAAAGGCTCTCGATCACACGAATCTGGCCCGCCGGATCAATCTCGGCGATGGCGATCCGAATCGAATTGGTACCGACATCAATCACTGCGACGCAGCGGTTCGAGCCGGTTCGAACAGTCGGGACGGGGGGACTCAAGTGCTGATCCTGTGAAAATCAAAGCGAATCACGCGGGAACTGACTGCATGTTCACAATATCACGTACGCATCGCAACGGGGGTTTGCGATGCGAATCCTGACTTTGTACAGAGCATCTACGGATACAATTTGTTCCCTCGACTTTGCGGAATATTCCGGAATATTCCGAGATTTTATGCAACGACGAATTGGACACACCCGTCCAATCTCCGGTTTCTCCAGTACCAATTCAAAATCCTCCAGACGGCACAAGCATTACAACCTGCCCAAACGGTACCAAATTGCCTACACTACAATCGAAACGGGCGAGCGAGTGCCCGTGATCGGTTGTCGAAGGATGCGACCATGCGCCCGCTGATTCTGTCACTTGTGTGCTTCACTCTATTTATGGGTGAGGCGTTCCCGCTCCCTGGCCAGGAAACACCTCCCGCCGCGACTGAACCGGCGAAGCCCCCTGGTGAGGCGGCTCCTGCAGCATCGACGCCCCCAGCTGCGCCCCAATCCACGGGGTCCACCACTGACAAGCCGAGTGGCCCACACGAGGTTTACCTCCCCTTCAAGTTCCTCAAGGGAATTTTTGAAAGCCAGGGAGCGAGCGTCGTTGTTCCGCTGGATGAGTACAAACGGCTCAAAGAAGCGGCTGAAAAGCAGCCGCCAGCTGCCCCCACGGTCTCGGCGGTCATTACCAGTGCCAGCTACGTCGCGACCGTGGAACAGGATCTGGCTCGCATTCGCGCGGAACTGACCGTGAATGTGCTGGGAACTCCCTGGGTAGAAATCCCGATTCGGTTTGGTGACGCGGCTGTCGGAAAACTCGAAGCCGGCGACAAGATCCTGCTGAAAGGAACCGGAGAAGGCAACTACTCGCTGCTGTTCGGCAATGCTGGCGAGCAAAAGGTCACCATCGAACTCACGGCACGGATTCATACCTCGCCCGAGGGGCGCGATTTCGGCTTCGATGTCCCGACAACTGGGATCACGACCTTCGAGATCATGATCCCCGAAGCAGACCAGACCGTCGAAGTCACACCGCGCCTCATCGGTATTCCCGTCGAAGCGGCGGCGAAGCAGACCCGCATCAAGGCGAATCTCGGAGCGACTCCCCGTATCGCGGCCCGCTGGCGTCCGAAAGCCACGAGCAAACCTGAGATGGACCTGCTCGCCAGTGTCACGAATTACACCAAGGTCAGTATTGAAGATGGCCTGATCCACACCGACGCCCTCCTCTCCTATGAGGTCCTTCGCGGCGAGGTCTCCCAGTTGCGTGCCTCCGTCCCAACAGATCACCGGATTCTCGATGTTTCTGCCGAATCCCGTCTGAAGGGCTGGTCCGCCAAAGAAGAAGACGGTCGACAGGTGGTCACGATCGATCTGCTCGGAGGCCAGACCGGCAAGATCAATGTCGAGATCCACACCGAACGCAAAATCCCGGACGAGCCCTTCGACATCGCCGGTTCGACCGATACGCAGAATGTCGGTATTCACGCTCTGGATGTGGTTCGGGAGTCGGGCCAGATCGGCATTTTCCACTCCCGGGATCTCACACTGACGATTGAACAGCAGCAAGGAGTTGTCCGCATCGACGGAGACGAGCTACACAGCAAGCTGCGGGGCCAGGGAGTGACCTCCTTCAAATATTACTCCCCCAAGTTCGCTCTCAAGGTCTCGGTCAAACCAGTTCAGTCACGCGTTCTGGTCGATCAAGTGGCCCAACTTGTGTTCATGGATGACGAGCTGCGACTCAACTCCGTCCTGAACTACACCATCGAACGAGCGGGTCTGTTTCAGTTGCAGATCAAAATCCCCGAAGGACTGACCATCGACAACGTCGAATGTCCCGGGCTGAAAGAGTTCAACGTCAATGACAGTGCACACCTGTTGACTGTCAGCCTCAATGACAAGACCGTCGGGCAGGTCCCGGTCACGATCCGAAGTCACCGCAACTACAGCGCGGGCCAGGACCAGGCAGAACTCATTCTGCCAGTACTGGAGCCGGTCGAGGTCGAACGAGATACCGGAACGCTGCATGTGTTTGCCCGGGAGTCGATCGAGGTCATCACGAATGACCAGGGACTCGTCTCGGCTCAACCACTGCCCGTTGTTCCCGGTACAGCTGGGGGGGACGCATTGGCCACCTCTTCGTGGAGCTACACGCGTCGCCCGGTCACGATTCCGGTCAAAACGGTTCGCAAGCCGACGCGCATCCAGTCGACGGTGGCTACGACCGTGCGTCTGCAACCAGAACTGACCGAAGTGAAGACCCGTCTCGATTTCCAGGTGCAGTACGCCGGGATCGACACGTTCCGCTTCCTCGTCCCC
>CANJZR010000340.1 GCA_947479075.1 Planctomycetaceae bacterium | reverse complement strand
TCCAGCATGTCGAGGGCGTTGCCGCGAATCCGGTCCGTGATTGTCGCCGCCGCTTCGTTCGAGTGGAACGTTACACCACCCGAGCCCGCGGTACCGCCGCCGCCCGTCCCCGTATCATCGTCCGACCGCTCGCCCTCAAAGCGAAAGAGAATCGGGCCAAATTTGATTCGATCGTTCGTCTTCAGCAGAGTCGGGGCCGTGATCCGCTGCCCATTCACAAAGGAACCGTTCCCGCTGTTCAGGTCCTCGATATAGAACTGTCCATCCTGGGAATACACCCGCGCGTGTTTCCGCGAGACCATGTTCGAGTCAATCTGGACATCGCATTCCGGCAGACGACCTAAGAAATTATCCCCTGCTTTCAGCTGATAGGTCTTCGCTTGCCCTTGGACAAGGAGGATCAAACTGGCCATGACGCTGACTTTCCAGAGAGGACAGGATCGCCCAGGGACCAGAACCATCGAATAAAAAATCAGTCCCCGCGCTCGCCGGGATTATCATGAACTCCCCCCAGCAAGGCAATCGGACACAGCCCAGTTCTTGTGATTCGGCTGAGTTTCCCGAGGTTTTCCGCGCGGTGTTGACTCACTGGATTCTCTTCACATTCGAAACCCGTGAATCGAATCCCTAGCCTTGGCCCGTCAGTCGTTGCTTTCCAGTGCGGGTGATTGTGTGATCACGGGCTCGAAACGCGTCCGTCTGCTTCCAACTCGTACGGATTCCAACTCGTCCGGAACGAGACACCATCCTGAACAATCTGGCCAAGTACTACATCCCCGCCGTGAGCGATTCCAGATGGCGGGCAAAGTGATCCTCCAGCACCTCGCGGTAGGTGTCGGGGTGCGAGGATACGACCGATTTGACCAGCGGGCCGAACTCGGGATGCGTGAGCGTCGACCCGAAGGTGCAATGCAGAATTTGCCGCCCAGGGGCCGTGAATCCTCTACCCGGCGGAACATCGTCCCAGAGCTCGAGATAGAGCCGCTCCAACTCCCGATTGTCGCTGACCTGTTCAGCGGGCGGAGCCGAGGCAAGCGTGGCGGAAACGTGATAGGTCGCTTTGTCGGTGTTGTACCGCTCGCGAGCGAAAGTGACCAACTGGCGGAACAGCGCGGGCTCATGCCGGGCGACCACCCGCAAGGCCTCCAGGTAGCTCGTCCCGGCCGTCTTCACATGGAACCGCCCCTGGGTCGCCCGCGCGAAATCGGTATAGATCGACAGCTTGTCTGACCCGGAGTGCAGACTCAGCTTGTAAGGCCCGAGCAGGTCCGCGATCGCCGCATGGTCGGCTAAAGACAGCCGCAAAGCTGCCAAATCGCCCTTGTAGTCCACACCCTTTTCAAAGTCGCCGATATACCTTGGGGCCAGGCTGACCAGCTTCATGCCTCGCTTCAGACACTGATTCGCGATGAGGAAATGTTCCGCCAGCGAGGTCGGCTGCTCCGTCTCATCGACGCTCAGCTCGATTTCAAAGTCCTGGCCCAGACCTTCACAGGTCTTCCGTATGTGGTCAGCCAGACCCACAGCGGTATTAATCGCCCGGCCATATTTGACAGCCGCCCGTTTCAGCACCGGCTCGGTAAACTCGATCTTCGATCCGGTTGATAAAGAGACGCTCTTCCCGCGGTAGCTGGCCAGCCATGGGACTTCGTTCTCAATTGCATGGAACTTATCCCGCAGCGCCGGCTCGTCGTAGTGGTCGGCGTGCTGGTCAACATCTCCCGACGGATCGATGGTAAAGAAGGTGAACCCCACAGCTGCGGTCACATTCACGTCTTCGGGGGTCTTCAAATGATCGGCGTCAGCTCCCGTCACGCCCGTCCATCCCGCAGCCTTCGCTCCCATCAGCGCTTCGTCCATCACCTGACGTGGCGTTCGCTGCGTGCGGGCCATCTCACGAATCGACTGCTGCGGAAAGATCGGCAGGATCCCCCCACCGGCCCGCATCATCGCCGCCACATGACCGGGCGTCGCCACCCCCATACGGTCGCCAAAACCAAACGAAGGAGCCAGACCAAGCGTGACAGGCTTTTGCATGTGAACCAACCAGACGGCAGGGCAGAGGAGTCAATCGTGCGACGGAACGGTAACACGTTTTCCGATCGATTTCCTCATCGGCGATACTGCCAATCCGTCACCGCTTCCCGGTGCTTCGCACGTCGCAAAGTCTCCGGGTGTTGCCCACGACCCCTCGCGAGGGTCGGCGTTGCTCACACGAATTTCTTGGACTGCAAGCTGGCAACGAAAATCGGACAGCGGCGACCTACACTCGCTTCTCGACGACATCTCGAAAAAGCTCTTCAATCTGCCCCAGGCAGAGGTCTGCGCGGTACCTCGACTCGATCAACGCACGTCCATTCCCCCCCAGATGCTGGTACTTTTGAGGTGATTCCAGCACTTGAAGAGCTTTGCTGGTGAGCCCCTCGATATCAAAGAAATCACAGAGCAATCCAGTTTCCCCCTCGCGGATCACTTCCCGGACGGGAGCGGTGTCGCTTCCGAGAACCGTACACTCGCAACTGAGTGCATTGAACAACGACCAGCTGAGGACGAACGGAGCTGTCAGATAGATATGCAAATCGGACAACGAGAAGAGTTGGACCAGTTCCACAGGCGGCAATCGCCCCACGAAGTGAATTCGAGACAGGTCAGGGCGGTGCTTCTCGATCGCCCACTGCTTGAAGGTTTTGCCACCGGTAAAGGACTCGTCGCCGCCGTAGCAGACGCGATCCTCACCCACGACAATCACCTGTGTGTCGGGTCTGGCTTTGCAGATGCGGTCTGCTGTCTGCAGAAAAATGTCGAAGCCTCGCATCGATTCAAAGCCACGGCTGACATAGGTGACGACGCGGCCGCCCCTGGGGATGGTGACGCCGCCAAAGGTCCGGGGCGAATCAGGGGCTCGCTTCCAGAATTCAGTATCGATCCCGTCGAAGATCGTGCGGATCTTCGGCTGATACTCACGGGGAAGCTGCGAACGCTGAAAACCAGTCGGAGAATATCCTGCGTCACAATTATGCAGATCGAGGAGGATCTGGGCGTTGCGGTTTCGGCCGCGTAACAGATTGATCGGCTCTGGTGCCAGCAGATCGTTCCGGAAGTCCATATCGCTGCCATGCGAGTGGTAGAAGAATTCGAAGTACCCGATGTGCGGAGTGTCGGGATACAGCTCGCGCAGAAACAGCGATGAGACAAATCCACTGTGGGCGACAATCAGGTCTGGCTGAATGTCGGGGCGGGCTCGTAAAGCCTCATACAGCCCCATGGAGTTCCAGGTCTGGTTCTCAAATGTCCGGGAGCAGAAGTTTGTCGACTCGCGCGCGCCTCCAGCGACCTTGTACTGAATATGTTCCAGTCCCGGCACGGGACCAGGTGACTTCGACGAGGCAAACGTACTCCGCCCGCCACGGACACGCGACCACCAGGTCGCGACCTGACCAAACTGTGCCGGAAAATTCTGATGGACGAAGAGGACGTGCATGGATTTCATCGTATCGCAGGACCGAGCGAGGCGTCGACTCAGTCAGAACGCGATCCGTAATCGAGGGAATGGGAGGCCTGACAGACTTGTTGTCGGCGGAGTCGGTGATCATCCTGTAGCAGCGAAGTCGCTCGAATATGCGGTTTGAATCTATCGTTTCGCCAAGAGGGTCACATGCATAAGTCGCCTCGATCGGTTTCCGTTTCCCGACGGACGCTTCTGAGTTCCGCAGCTGCAATCATGGGCGGAGCGTTTCTGGTTGCAGGAGACCGGGCTCCGGAAGTGACCAATCCCCGCGCGACCGATGGCGATGAACGCTTCGAGCCCCAATGGGATGAGCAGTTCACCTACAGCGTCACCCCGGAGATGGCGAAGGCCGTCGGATCAGCCGACCGGGCGATTCAGGCAGCGTGTGACTACGTCAGCCGACTGGGTGGTGGAACGGTGCAGCTCGCGCCGGGAACGTACACGCTCCGGAACTCGGTCTGGCTGCCATCGAAAATCCGATTGCGGGGCAGTGGGGCCGAGACAATCGTGACCAAGATCGCCTCGGAGAAGGTGAAGCTGTCAGAGGAATCCGACTGGTACGACCAGGAGATCACGCTGGGCGAAGCGGGACACTTCCAGGTCGGTGACGGGGTCACCCTGATTGCCAAGAATCCCCACAACGGCGGGCAGACCGTCATCAAGCGAACACTGACCGCCCGGTCGGGGAATCGTTTCAAGCTGAGTAACGGACTTCGAGAGAATCTCTGGCTGAGTGGAGAGCCGACCTGCGCGTCGCTCTTTCCGCTGCTGACCAGCGAGAATACCGCGGACGCGTTGATCGAGAATCTGGTCCTCGACGGGAACCGGGCCAATAGCGAGAACCTCAACGGAAACTACGGCGGCGGAATCTTCCTGCAAGACTGCAACCGCTACACGATCCGCGATGTCGAGTCGCGGAACTACAACGGCGATGGTGTCAGCTTCCAGATCTGCCACGACGTCGTTGTGGATCGGCTCTACAGCCACGACAACGCCGATCTGGGCGTGCATCCCGGCTCGGGCTCTCAGCGACCGGTGATTCGAGATTCGCGTCTGGAAAGTAACGGCTTGGGACTATTCTGGTGCTGGGGTGTGAAGTATGGCCTGGCCGAGGGGAACAAGATCCTCGATAACCGAACCTACGGAGTTTCGATCGGGCACAACGACACTGACAACCTGATGCGGAATAACGAGATTCGCGGGAGTGGAATCTTTGGCGTGCTGTTCCGTGACGAGAACCGGGGGAAGGATTTCTGGGCTAACCGGAATACCCT
>CANJZR010000339.1 GCA_947479075.1 Planctomycetaceae bacterium | reverse complement strand
GCAATCCTGATCGGGATTGTTCTGTTGCTTCTTCCCGCACCCGAGGGGCTGCCAATCGCTGCTCAGCGGACAGCTGCGGTGTCGGTCGTGATGGCGATTTTGTGGATCGCTTTGCCCGACAATATCCCGGCGGTGAGTTTGATTCCGCTGGCCGCTTATCCGCTGCTGGGGATCGCCGGGGCGAAGAAAGTCTGCCTGGCGTATGCCGACTCGAATGTGTTTTTGTACCTGGGTGGGTTCATCATCGCGCTGGCGATCGAGGGGCAGGGCCTGCACCGCCGGATCTCGCTCCACATCATCAGTCGCATCGGCAGCCAACCACGCCAGATCGTCTTCGGCTTTCTCCTGGCGACGGCGCTGATCTCGATGTGGATCAGCAACACAGCCACCACTCTGCTGATGCTGCCCATCGCGTTGGCCTTACTTGATACCCTGGCCGATTCACTGGTGGCTGCTGGGGTGATGCCGCGTGAAGAAGTCACTGAGAAGCTGAAGCCGCTGACGATCGCGGTCCTGCTCGGCATCGCCTACGCCGCCAGTTGTGGAGGCTTTGCCACGATGGTGGGGACGCCGACGAATCCGGTCTTGCGCGGCTACTGGGAGAAAGAGTTTGTGCCGCAGGGGTACGCGCCGATTTCGTCGAGTCAGTGGATGATCCTGTGCGTCCCACTCAGCCTGCTGATGCTGGCGGCGGTCGGTTGGGTCATGACCTGGCGTTTGCCCAAACTCCCCGGTGTCGAACGGATCGGGCGGCAGTTCTTCCGCGACCAGCTGCGAGACCTCGGGGCGATGCGGACGGGCGAGCGAAACGTCCTGATCGTGTTCCTCATCACAGCGGGGCTGTGGATACTGGCTCAGCCGCTAGAGATCGGCCCCGTGAAGATCCCGAGTTGGCCGCAGATGTTTGATACGGGTTTAAGGGCATGCGGTGTTGAAGTCGTCAAAGACCTCTCCAAGATGCTCGATGAGGCGACAGTCGCCATGACGATGGCGCTGCTCTTGTTCCTGTTGCCGGGTGACCGAAATAAAGACGGGAACACCCCGCGGCTTGCGACCTGGGAACTGGTCGAGAAGAAGATTCCCTGGGGTGTCCTGCTGCTGTTCGGCGGCGGATTCGCCATGGCCGACGCGTTTAAGGAGACCCGGCTCTCAGAATGGATCGGGACCTACTTTGCACAGCACATGCAGGGGGCACCGACATGGGTGCTGATCGTTGGTGTTTGTGCGACGCTGACGCTGATGACCGAGTTCACGTCGAACGTGGCGACTGCGAATACGCTGCTCCCGGTGCTGGGGGCGACAGCTGTGGGGCTTAACATCGACCCCCGGTTATTATTGATTCCCGCGACGATTTCGGCCAGTTGTGGTTTTATGATGCCGGTCGGGACGCCGCCCAACGCGATCGTGATTGGAACCGGTCGGGTACCGGTGAGATCAATGCTCAAGTACGGACTGTTTCTCGATCTGATCGGAATCGTGTTTGTGTCCGCAGCGACGATCTGGTTCCTCGGGCCGGTGTTTGGCATTTCGACCACCGGGCCGGGACGATAGCTCTTCCGCTCTCGTCGATTCTTTATTCCGCGTACTGGCTGCTGACGAGGACCTGGCCGACGACATGGTCATCAGGCAGGTTGGCCAGGACATACGTGTTCCGCTGTTCCTGAACCTCTATCGAAACTATTTCGGGAGCCCCAAATGGTCCCTGTGCGTCCGCTGCCTGCAGCTTGAGTGTTCGAGTCCCGACGGGGACTTCCATCCGCAACACCTGGATTTTCTCCGGGAGCAGGCTCCAGCCGCGTGTATCGGCCGCTTCGCTTGCTTCCCACGCTATACCACCAACGGTCAGGGCGAAATCGGCGAACGGGTTGGACTGAGCCTGGACCTTCTCTTTGGCGAGATAGACAGCCGCCTTCTTGATTGTCCGGCGAGCGACAGCCATCGCCAGGACTTCGTGATAGCGAGAGTAGTAGTGAGCTTCTGCCAGTTTTCCCACATCGACCAGCGTAGCTGTGGTTCCCATCTGGTCTCCATCGATACTGGCAGAGACCGAATTGATCCGGTTAGGTGGCTGGACAACTTTCGCCACCTTCACCGGTGCGATCGTGGGTGGGAGAGTTTGATTACCAACGGCGCTGATGATCTGATCGGCGATGAGCAATGAGACCTGAGTCGGAACATCATTCGACTCTTCTTTGATCGGTCCCCGCCCCACTAACGTGAAGAGGTAGATGATTCCGTGATCGGGGGCACAGGCGGTGTCGCCGACAGCCCGTTCAAGGTCCAGCTCTCCGTCCCGGAACTCGGGAACATACGACACGACCATCTCGCGGGCTCGTACCACTTCGTTCGTGTCGAGTGACGACTCTTCGCTCAACATGGCCCGGACATAGGGGCCGAGGGCCACCTGCGGCAGCTCCGGGGCTTCTGGTGCGGGTTCACCATCAGGCGTGTTTTCTTCGAGCTTTTTATGGTGCTTCTCGGCGAGCTCCTGCTGCTTCTCTCCGATCTGCAGGGCGTACGCTTCCGCATCGCCCCCATCGTGCATCAGGTTCGAGATCGCCAGGAAAGTGCGGACCAGGATCTTCTCGTGGTCCTCTCCCTCATAGGCAATTTTGGTGTCGTCGGTCAGCAGCGATGCCGCGAACTCTTTCGCGGACTTCTGCTCGTAGAGATCGAAGTCATCCCGGACGCGGCGCAGGATGCGTTCTGATTCTTTCGGGTGTCCGGCAGAGAGCTCGATCATCGCCCGGTCGAGATCAAAGACATCCCGATCGGCTTTGTGTTTATCCCGCATGTCCTGAGCCTGAGCCCGGGCTTCCTCGAGATGCCCCGCGTAGAAGTTGTTGCGGATCGAAACCACGCGGTTGACATGCGAAGCACAGCCACACAACCCGGCCACAATCACACAGCCTGCCATCCACAACATTCGGGACAGCTGTCCCGGTCGAGGCGAGGTATCGAAGGTGAGCGACAGAAGCAGCATGAACTGGGAGTGACGCGGAAACCATCGGGCAGTGGACCGCCCCATCGAACACTCGTCGAAGAGGCAACTTGTGAAGGCTTAGTAGTGCTTGAATTTCGACAGCCGCGACTTGTGATAACCCTTGCGAATGGTCGCCATTTCTTTGTCGTAATCGCCGGTCTCGGTGTCGACCAGTTCGAGGACGAGTTTATAGTCACGCTGCGAGTCGCCGTTACTGTGCGTCGAGAGGGAGGTGATTTTGGCGAAGAGCAGGTAGTTGATGGGCTGTTCCATCTTCTCCATGGCGGAGCCGAACATCCGCTGGTTGGCAGGGACGAAGAGCTCGTCCGGCCGCAGGTCGCACTCCTTGAGTCCCGCATCGACATACCGCTTGCTGACCAGATGGAACTGCTCTGACTCGCTGATGAGTGTGTCGATGAGGTCGTAGATCTGCTCGCGGCTGTCACCGAGTTCCTCGGCACTCTTGTTTTCGACGCCCATGAAGCAGACACGCTTCTTGGCGGGACCGTCGTCATTCGACATCGACACCGGGTGGATGTCCGGGCATTGGCGGGCCAGCAATTTGCCAACCGACTCTTCGATCAGGGGCTTCCAGGTCTCGGCACCTGCTGTGTGGCTGCCGACCATATCCCCATCGTCCTCTTTCAGGACGTGAGCGACTTGTTTACCACGACATCCGCAAGCTGTCATGACAGCCGCGACAGCGGGCATGACTGCGGTTTGAATCAGAAAACGCCGACGAAACATGGGCTGGCCTCTTGCCGAATGTTCGTTACTGACGGCGAATCACTTTGGGGGTGATCGACATCAGTGAACTCAAATGGGACCAGGAGTTCCGCACTCGTTGCGAACTCTCCTCAACAGCGATCGGGAAGTGGTCCACCCCCCCGACGCCGGGCTGTGGCAGAATTTGCCAACGGTAGAGGCAACTCCACCATCGGACCGAACTGCTGCTTGGCCTGTGATCCTTTCTTCGACGGTCGCAAGGGTGTCTCTTCAGCCGAGATCACCAACACCGTCCGAACAGCCATTTCTACCACGCGCGGCATTCTGACAGATAGATCAGTTCGCCGGGTTGAACACGCAGTTGTGATCGAAATGACTACGCCACGTCGGGTATTGGCGAGCTCAAACGGACCTTTTGGTACCGTTCTCCCTGAGTGTCATAGAAATAGATCAAGTTCTGATCGCTCGCCCAAATGGCCCCGAGCCGAATACTTCGGGGGCCATGCAGCTGGAATTGCCGTCCACACAAACGCCCCCGCATCATCAAAGGATCTTCACGGGTCTTGAACTGGTCTTCCAGCAAGCTCTCTTTGGCACAGAGCTGTGCGTGCACGTAGTGCCGCAGTTCGTCGAGTGTCAGGATGGTAGCGGTTGTTTCCAGCATGAGTCTTGAAGCGGCCGGATCAGGATGTGAATCGAGGAGTATTGCTCGAAAGAGCAGCCTCGATATCGTCGAAACGGGCGTTCAAACTTCCCTGGGACTGGCGAACGATGACCGATCGGTACAGCTGTGGAGAACGGAATTTACGTAAAACTCCTCATGTCCGACTGGACCGAATGTACATTCAGTACGGTCAAATCGAGGGGAACGCTATGATCCTGTGACCTGTCTGTGGGGTTGCGTTCAAGAGCCCACACCTCTGATGTTTCTCATCCATGGATAAAGCCCGTTGGGAGAGGCCCGTGCCGTCACCGCTGAATGCGTTGGTTCAGAGCCTGGAAGACAATATTGCCAAGGCCATTCTGGGTAAGAAATCAGCGATCCGGCTGGCGCTCGTCGCTCTGCTGGCCGAAGGGCATCTGCT
>CANJZR010000338.1 GCA_947479075.1 Planctomycetaceae bacterium | reverse complement strand
GGCTCCACTGGCTCGGTGAAACAGACTGGCAAGTTTGTGACATGAGTCGGGTTGCAGAGAAACTTGCTCTCTTTTCGTTTTGAAACTCTGCTATTATTGGATGAAGTTCGAAGCGCGAATCACAATCAGTCACTCATCGAAGAAGGAGGCAGTCATGGCCAAGGGAAACAACAGCCAGAAAAACGACAAGAAGAACAAGAAGCCCAAGCAGGACAAGAAGGGCAAAGAAGTCAAGAAGTAAGATCGCAATTGACGGTGGCCCCCAGCTGATGGCTGGGGGCATTTGTTTTTGAGGTATTCATTTTTCTTCATTCAGGACAGACAAGAATGTCTGTCCCACTCCTGCACAAAAGTGGAACAGAGATTCCTGTCTGTTCTGTTTGTGACCGAAGACGTCTAGAGAACTTGTTCTAGGTAAACAGACTCGTGATCGGTTGCCCGCCGTATACTGCGTGGGGGCGGGCAGACGCATCGAGCAGAGTCATCTCGGGATTGATTCCGAGGGCATGCATCAGCGTTGAGTTGTAATCGTGCGGTGAAACGGGTGATGCGTCAGGGTAGTAGCCGCGGCTGTCACTGACTCCGTAGGTCTGGCCACCGCGAATGCCGCCGCCCATCAGCAGGCCGCTGTAACAGAACGGGTGATGCTCCCGGCCCGCAGCGGCATTGATGATCGGCTTGCGACCGAACTCGCCGACCCAGGCGACGATGGTGTCGTCGAGGAGGCCGCGCTCTGTGAGATCGGTGAGAAGTGATGACAACGCCATATCGGCTGACGGGATGAGTGTATCCTTCAGCCGGTTAAAGTTGTCGCCGTGAGTGTCCCAGAAGTTCTGGCCGTCGTTATGCCAGTTCACCGAAACGACGGGCACATCACGCTCGATCAGGCGGCGGGCGAGCAGGACACCCTGACCGTGGATATTGCGACCGTAGCGGTCGCGTGTCGCGTCGGACTCTTCGCTGAGATCGAACGCCGAACGGACCGAGGACGATGCCAGCAGCCCCGCTGCACGGGCATGCTCGCCCTCCTGTCTCATGATCGCGGGAGCGTCGAGGGCCAGCTGTTGACGGTTGATTTCGTGGAGCAGGGCTTCGCGATGCTGCAACCGGTTGAGCGGGATTCCGTCGGCCAGTGCGAGTGACGGGATCGACCAGTGTGGATCAGCCAGATTGCCTTCCGCCAGAAACGGATCGTACGTTCGCCCGAGCCAGCCGCCATTCTGTCCGGGAGCCTTGCCTCCGGGCGCAGCTGGGTGCGACACGATCCACGGAGCAGTGACAAATGGCGGCAATCCCGGCGGGTTCGGCATCACGCGCGAGATCACAGAACCGATATGCGGAGTGTCTCGCGGGCCGGGCGGGATGGCGTCGGTCTTATTGACGGGGGGCAAGTGGCCGGTCAAAAGAGTGTGAGCGCTCGACAGGTGAGCCGGGTCGTTGTGGTTCAGGGAGCGCACAATTGCCACACGATCCATCAGCGGAGCCAGCCGTTGGAAATGCTCGCAGATCTGGATTCCCGGAGCCGAGGTAGCGATCGGCTCAAACGTCCCGCGAATTTCGGCGGGAGCGTGGGGCTTCATGTCGAACGTATCGACGTGACTAGGCCCGCCCCACATGAAAATGAAGATCAGGCGTTTCGCCCGACCAAATCCGGAGTCGTTCAGCTGGGCTGCGGGGGTAGCTTGTGCCTGTCCAGCCAGCCCGTGGACGCCCAGTAGCCCCAGCCCGCCCGCCTGGAGAAAGACTCTTCGCGACGAAGATGCAATGGACCCCGGTGGGAGATGATGTGGAAAAACGCTCATACGTTGAACATATCTAGTTGTGTGGATGCGTGTCAAGGCGATGAGGTATCGCGGGTGGCGTTGGAGAGGGTTTGGAGGCGGGAGCGAAGAACTTTCTAGGTTATGGGGGAATATTGACCACTCCGGATGAGGCGAAGGGGAGCAAGGGCGAGGGGGAGAATTTCGAGCGATGGCCTCCGTCCATGACGTTGGGGGACCGGCCACCGTATACTGGAGCAGCCCGGTCCCTGATTTAACGAACTGCTCTCCTCGTGAACGATTCTTCCAGCAAGCCGCCCCGTCGACCTCGATACCAGGGGAAAAACCCCCGGCAGTTCGATCAGAAGTACAAAGAACGTCAGCCCGATCGCTACTCCGAGGATGTGGCGAAGATCGTGGCGAGCGGAAAAACGCCTGCCGGGACTCATCGCCCCATCATGGTTGCCGAGATCATCGATCGGCTGCGGCCTCGGCCCGGCGACACTGCGGTCGATTGCACTCTCGGTTATGGAGGGCATTCGCGAGAGTTGTTGAAGGCCGTGCAGCCGGGGGGGCGTTTGGTTGCTCTCGATGCGGACCCGCTGGAGTTACCCAAGACGGAACAGCGGCTGCGGGCGCTGGGGTATCCCGACGAGTCGCTGGTGATTGCCCGGACGAATTTTGCCGGTTTGTCGCGGACTCTGGCCGAACATGCTCCCGAGGGGGCAGATGTGCTGCTGGCCGATCTGGGGCTGTCGTCAATGCAGATCGATGACCCGGCTCGAGGGTTTTCCTATAAGCAGGATGGCCCGCTCGACATGCGGATGAACCCGCAGCGGGGGCATTCTGCCGCGGAGTGGCTCTCAAAAGTGAACTTGGCCACGCTGGTGAAGACGCTGGCGGAGAACTCCGATGAGCCACAGGCTGTGATGCTGGCCCGAGTGATTCTTGACGCTCAGTCGGACCATCCGCTGACGACAACGCTGGATTTGGCAGAGTTGATTCGCCGGGCGCTCCCGAGACATTCGGCCGATGATGTGACCGCGACGATTCAGCGAGTCTTCCAGGCGATCCGCATCGCGGTCAATGACGAATTCGAGGTCCTCGACTCCCTGTTGCGACAGCTGCCGCAGTGTGTGAAGCCGGGGGGGCGCATCGCGATCCTGACCTTTCACTCGGGCGAGGATCGCCGGGTGAAGCACGCGTTCAAAGAGGGGCTGGCGACTGGGGTTTATTCCCGGGTGGCTCCCGATGTGATTCGAGCGACGTTCGAAGAGCAGCGGTCGAACCCGCGCTCCAGTCCGGCCAAACTGCGCTGGGCGGTACGCTAGGCGCTGGAGTCATCACGATACTTCAGTCTCGATGGGAACAAAGCCGAGTTCAACTCAGGAGAGTGAGGAGGGGCCACTCCTCATGTCGTCTGCACGCCAGTGCGAACACTGCGGTGAGATTTCCGAATTCAACTGCCAGCGCCCACGCACAGAGGGCGCTACGGCGTATTCTTGTTATCCTGATGTGACTGAAGTTACGACCACTTGAGACGATCATGCTGGCTTCCATTCGTCGACATCTGGGCATGCCGCTGCTGGCCAAAGAGCTGACCGAACAGGCGGCTCGCCGTCGGACATACGTGATTCGATTTCTGTATGCCGCCCTCCTGTTTGCAGCGGGATTATTCATCGTTTACGGACGTGGTGCCTCCGGCGGTGTCGCTCGGCTGGGCCAGGGCCAGGAGATGTTTTTTCAGATCGACCTGCTTCAGAATTTGGCGATCCTCATTGTGTTGCCCGCCACATGCGCTGGAGCCTTTGCAGGGGAAAAGGAGCGGGAGAGCCTGTCTCTGCTTTTACTGACAACCATCCCACGGACGATGATTGTGCTGCAGAAGTTGCTCAGCCGAGTCATTCCGATGTTGTCGTTTGTCGTCCTGTCTTTTCCTCTTCTAGCGACGGCGTATAGCTTTGGCGGTGTGCAGACGGATCAATTCTATCAATCGCTGGTTTCGCTCGTCGTGATGACGGTGTTCATTGGATCGATATCGATCATGTGTTCGACTTATTGCCGGACGACGCTCGAGGCGTTCGTGGCGACCTATTTGTGCCTGCTGGGCCGACCTCTGCTTGAACTGCCTTTGCTCTTTACTTTGAAACGACTGCTAACAAATAGTCTGTGGGAACGAGTAGAGCATGTGCTAGGGGGAGTGGATTCGGTTGTCTTCCAGTGGGTGAGACTTCTGGTTTATTCGTACCTCGCGTTTCTGCTCGCGTGCAGCTTCCTCTACCAGCGAGCATTCGTCCCTCCCAAAAACTTGTTACTGACCGCCTTTCGCAAGGTCGATGCGGTTTTCAATGCCATGAACTCCGTCACTGGCGGCGTCGTGTTGGTGAAAGACGGCGATCCCTATCCGGATGCCGATCCGATTGCTTGGCGCGAGACAGCCAAAAGGTCGCTCGGGACGTTTCGATATTTGTTCAGAATTCTGGTGTTGATCGAGCTGCCGATCTTGGTCGTGTCGCAGGGGATTCGTGTCGACATGGTGCGATCCGAGTCGAGCATGTCGGTGCTGTTGTACTGTCTGTGGATCATTGCGGTCGTGCTGACGGCGATTCATTCGGCCAGTGTGATCTCAACCGAGAGGTCGCGGCAAACGCTGGATGTGTTGCTCGTCTCTCCGATCGATGGGCGTGAGATTTTGTCTCGGAAACTGAGCGGGGTCCGGCGGCTGTTCTGGACCCTGATGGTGCCGTTCACCACGGTCTTCCTGTTCCAGCACTGGTTTCACGGGGCATGGACCGATCTGCGCTATCTGATTCTCTGCTTCGGCAGCGTCTTCACGGTGTTGCCTCTGGTGATGTGGAGTGGGATGGCGATCGGACTGACATCCCGGTCGCAAATGCAGGCCATTATGAAGCTCCTGGGAATCCTGGCTGTTGTGATCCTCTCGGGGCCACTCTTGAACTATGTGCTCAATCTGATGCGGTGGGACTCCCCGGAACTGGAACGGCTGTCGCTCGTGACTCCGGGGAGCGCGGTACAGTACCT
>CANJZR010000337.1 GCA_947479075.1 Planctomycetaceae bacterium | reverse complement strand
GCTGAGGCCAACTTGATCTCCCGCCGTGAAGAGACAGCTGCCATCCGCAGCCAGGTGAACACTGCCAAGCTGTTGGCAGATAACCCGGTGTTGATGCGGTTGCGCGAGCTGGAAGTGCTGGAGAAGATTGCCTCGAACGGCAAGCTCAACATCGTGACTGGTGACAAAGGGCTGGCCGATCGGGTGCTCAACCTGCTGTGAGTCCGAGCCGGTATGGGCCTCATCAGAATTGCTGGTGAGGTCGGACCGTCATCTCTTGGAACTCTGTCACCCCGGATTCGATTCGTCGTGTCCGGGGTGTTTTTGTTTCTGTATCGCTCCCCGAGAGATACTCCGACTGAGTGACATAATTCCGTCCGCATGACACGTAACACGAATTGCGAATCATACGATAGCAACGTTCATCATGTGCGAATCAGGCATTCGTCGAGTCGTCCGACAAGATGAATTTTCCTGCCTCGCGACCAGATGAGAGTTTGTTTACGGATCGATAGAATGCCAACGGCGTTCACACGTTAGCCCAATCGTCTGCCTCTGGGATGGCCAGAATGAAATTTCGGTGTTCGACACTCTCGTTGTTGTTGATGGGACTCATCATGACCAACAATCTCGCTCCTTCCTCCGTGGTTGCTGCTGACAAAGCGAGCGTTCTCACTCAACAGGAGGCCAATGACATCGCGGTGGAGGCGTACATCTACGCTTATCCGCTGATTACGATGGAAGTGTCTCGTCTGCAATTCACGAACATCGAGCCGGGTAAAATGATTGGCCGTGGGCCGATGAACACATTTACTCATATTCCGGAGTTTCCTCCCGCGAACTTTCGAGATGTCGTCCGGCCGAACTTCGATACCCTCTATTCGTCTGGCTGGCTCGATCTGACGGATGGGCCCGTTGTCGTGTCTGTGCCTGAGACTCATGGTCGATTTTATCTGTTGCCGATGCTCGATATGTGGACCGATGTGTTTGCGTCACCCGGAAAGCGAACCACCGGGACCCAGGTCGGCCACTTTGCCATCGTTCCCAACGGATGGACAGGAGACCTGCCCGCCGGTGTCGAAAAGATCGTGGCACCGACGCCCCATGTCTGGATCATTGGACGGACACAGACGAATGGCCCAGCGGACTATGATGCAGTCCACCAGGTCCAAAAAGGCTTCACGCTGACCCCGCTCTCTCGCTGGGGCAAGGAACCGCTGCCAGTCACGGTGAAGGTTGACCCGACCGTCGACATGAAGACTCCGCCCATGATACAGGTGAACTCAATGCCGGGGCCGAAGTACTTCACCCATGCTGCCAATCTGATGATCGTGAATCCTCCTCATCTGACCGATCAACCGATCCTGGCCCGCATGAAGCGACTGGGGCTTGAGGCCGGTAAACCGTTCGATTTCGACAAGGCCGACCCCATCGTCCAGAAGGCAATCGAGCAGGCTCCCACGGCTGGCCTGGCGGCGATGAAGGCCAAGATCCCGACGCTCGCCGTCGTGCGAAACGGCTGGCAGATGAACACCGATACCATGGGCGTGTACGGGACGTTCTATATGAAGCGGGCAATCATCTCGATGGTCGGGCTCGGTGCGAATCTGCCAGAAGACGCGATCTATCCACTGAATCTCGGTGACAGCGAAGGGAAGCCCCTCGACGGAAGCCAAAAGTACACGATCACCTTCCCCAAGGGAGAGGCTCCGCCCGTCGAGGCCTTCTGGTCGGTCACGCTGTACGACAATGATGGATTCCAGACTGCCAACTCGCTCAGCCGGTTCGCCATCGGTGATCGTGATGCGTTGAGGGTAGGAGCCGATGGTTCCATCACTCTCTATGTCCAGCACGACTCGCCCGGGGCTGACAAAGAGTCCAACTGGCTCCCCGCACCTCAGGGACCATTTAACCTGACGATGCGGCTCTACGCTCCGAAGGTGGAGGCAATCACCGGCGCATGGGCACCGGTCCCCGTAGTGAAGGTCAAGTAGCCACCAACGACGGAATTGTCCTGCGACGACTCGACGGGTTGCGTCCGGTGCCTGGCCTCCACATGCAGTCAGTGATCATGGTGCAAGACGCAATCCTTCTCCGTTGTCCTCAGTGCTGGATCGTACTGCTGTTCATGGCTCTCGCCGGTACTGCTCAAGCCGCTGATGGTCCGGTGCAGCTGGCTCGCCGCGGCGTTCCGCTGATGAAGGTGGTGCACGCGCAGGAAGCGTCTCCGTCGACCAGGAAATCCGCACGGACCCTGGCGGATTATCTCTCGCGGATCGCCGGATCGACTTTTCAAGCGGAGGTTGGAGACGGAGGAACAGGGATCGTCGTTGGCACAGCTATTGACTTCCCTCGATTGAGTCGCGAGTTACCACCGACCGTCAACGACGATGAACGTGAGTGTTACCTTCTCCGTTCAAACTCAGGAGGGGTGGTTCTGATCGGGACAACCGATCTCGCCGTCGAACATGCAGTCTGGGATCTCCTGTATCGGCTCGGGTACCGGCAGTTTTTTCCCGGCCCACACTGGGAGGTCGTGCCGCACGTTCCAGACCTCTCCATCTCCGTAAACACCATGGAGCGGCCCAGCTACTACTCGCGGCACATCTGGTACGGATATGGCCCGTGGGATTATGCTCGCGAGCCCTATTTAGACTGGTGCCGCAAGAACCGGGCGACGAATGGAATCGAACTCCACACCGGGCACACCGGTGAGAAGCTGAGGTCGCAGTACGAGCAGGTCTTTCAGGAACACCCCGAGTACCTGGCACTGGTCAATGGCGAGAGGTCATCTGACAAATTCTGTGTCAGCAATCCGGGGCTCAGAAAACTGATCGTCGATCATGCTCTGACTCATTTTGCTGCCCACCCCGAATCCGACTCACTGTCGGTCGAACCGAGCGATGGGTTGGGCTGGTGCGAGTGTCCGGAGTGCGCGAAGCTCGGATCACCGAGTACTCGTGCCGTGATCATGGCCAACGCCGTGGCAACAGCTGTGAGTGAAAAGTATCCCGGCAAGTGGTTCGGGATGTACGCGTATGGCGGACATGTGGCCCCGCCCGCAATCGATGTACATCCCCGACTGGTGGTCAGTGTCGCGACAGCCTTTGGCAGTGCTGGGCTGTCGTTCACCGAACTGATGCGAGGTTGGCGCGATCGGGGAGCGACACTGGGGATCCGGGAATACTTCGCAGTCACCCAGTGGGACCGGGATGTCCCCGGCCGTAACACAGCTGCGCGAGGCGCCGATCTGGAATACCTCACTCGCACGATCCCGGAATTTCATGAGAACGGGGCACGATTTTTCAGTGCGGAGTCGAGTGATAACTGGGGGTTGTGCGGTTTGGGATATTATCTGGCCTCTCGCATGCTGTGGGATGTCCGCGAGGCGACTCCTGACCGAGTGAGGTCACTGCGTCAGGACTTTCTGGATCGTGCATTCGGCCCAGCTCGCGAACCGATGAATCGCTTCTATCGACTCATCGATGGTTCGAATCGCCCGCTGTTGAGTGAAGATCTGCTGGGACGGATGTATCAGTCCCTGGATGAGGCGCGGCACCTTGTGCAGGACCGCGGCGATGTGCTGAGGCGGCTCGATGATCTGGTGCTCTATACGCGCTACGTCGAACTCTGGCTGGCCTACAGCAACTCATCCTCCGAGACCCGGCAGGCGAATTTCGAGCAATTGATACGGCATGCCTATCGGATGCGAGGCACGATGATGGTCCATACTCTGGCGCTGTATCGGAACCTCCCTTCAGTCGATAAGCAGGTCCAGGTTCCTGCCGAAGCAGCTTGGGATGTCCCCGAGGGGAAAAACCCCTGGAAGAGCAGCCAACCGTTTGCTCCCGAGGAGATTCAAGCCTTCATACGCGAGGGGATTGCTCGGAACCATCTTCTCGAATTCGAGGCGGTGTCTTTCAGCGATGATCTCATTCCGGCGACCCAGCTTCAGCTTCCCGAGGTCAAGCCGGGATCATTTGGCCTCTACTTCCGCAATGAAGTGAACCTGATGACCTGGGCCGAGGCCGTCCCCCGTGACTTTCCGTTCCAGGTCAAAGCGGGTTTGATCTATGGCCGATTGGGCAACGCCAGATTCGCTCTCTACCCCCGTGATGAGTTGCAGGGACGCTCCGTCGCGAACGCAGCTATCGTTCCGGATAAGCAGTCATACGCCGTCTCGCTGCAAACACAGTGGAGTGGTCTCCAGCGATTGCACCTTTCTGATGGGGGCGACGCAACCGAGATCGACTGGCCGATGGGGACACCTCTGACCATTCGTTCTGATCCAGCCCATCCAGCTGCCTTCCATAGCCGCTGGACACTTTATTTCTATGTCCCCCGTGGCACCAAAGTGATTGGCGGCTTCTCGGATGGGATCGGACATCTGCTGGGACCCCAGGGGAGGTCCGTCTATTCTTTTCCTGACGCCCCTGAGTATTTCAAGATCCCTGTACCCGCTGGCCAGGACGGCAAGCTCTGGTGCTTTCACCATGGGAATGGCCGACGCCTGTTGATGACCGTGCCACCGTATCTCGCTCGTTCTGGACAGGAGCTCCTGCTTCCAAAAGAGGTTGTCCTGCGAGACGCACAGCCTGAGTGAGCATTGGCGTTCGTTGGTCGGGGAGTGAGGACCTCGATCGCCAAAGCGACATTGTCTCGGCTGCCGTGAAAAGGGCGATCTCCTACTCCGACGCTCTTGTTGGAGTCTCCCTCTTGCTCGATACTCAGGTCACCGACTCTGGTATTCACCACCAGGATTGATTCGCGGGAGTTCTCGACATGCCGTTGCTCATTATTCGACCATTAGCTGTGATTCTGGGGATACTGGCCTGCATCCTG
>CANJZR010000336.1 GCA_947479075.1 Planctomycetaceae bacterium | reverse complement strand
TGCTCAGCGACCGTGCTGCCTGCGATTCGCGAGTGGCTATCCCCTCGCTGATGGCCTGCGGTGCAGTGCATCACCACCTGGTTCGAAACGAGCTGCGAACCCGGATCGGAATCGTGATCGAAACCGCCGAAGCCCGCGACGTCCACCAGTTCTGTCTGTTGGCCGGTTACGGGGCTGACGCGATCAATCCCTATCTGGCCTTCGAAGCGATTCGCGATGCCAAGGATCACGGCGGCCTGACTTCTAACTTCGACGAAGTCTCGATCGTGAAGACCTACCGCGAAGCGATCAAGAAGGGCATGCTCAAGGTCATGGGCAAGATGGGCATCTCCACCCTGGCCAGCTACAAGGGAGCCCAGATCTTCGAAGCCGTTGGCATCTCCAACGAAGTGATCGATGTCTGCTTCCGCGGGACTGCCAGCCGGATCAAGGGGATCGGCTTCGACATCATCGGCGAAGAAACGATTCGCCGTCACGAAGTCGGTTACCCCAGCCGAACCGAGCAGGAGCGTCTGCCGGTGCTGCCGAACTACGGCAACGTCCACTGGCGACATGGCGGTGAACGCCATCACTGGAACCCCTTCACGATCGCCGAACTCCAGAACGCTGCCCGGACCGGCGACAAGACGGCTTACACCCGCTTTGCCAAGCTGGTGAACGAGACTGCCCACAAGGAAGGGACCCTCCGCGGCCTGCTCAAGTTCAAGACCCGGACTCCAGTCCCGCTGGAAGAAGTGGAATCCGCAAAGGACATCGTCCGCCGCTTCTGTACGGGGGCGATGAGCTATGGCTCGATTTCGGCCGAAGCACACGAATCGGTCGCGATTGCCATGAACATTCTCAAGGGCAAGAGCAACACCGGTGAAGGGGGCGAAGACCCCGAGCGTTTCAGTCCCTTTAAGTACGAAGAACCGCGTCACCTCGAGATGCAGGAGACGATCGGTCGCTGGGAGCTCAATGGGGATTCCGGCCAGAACCTCTACTCCAAGCGATCCGCCATCAAGCAGGTCGCCAGCGGACGGTTCGGGGTCACGTCGTGGTATCTGACCAACGCCGACGAGTTACAGATTAAGGTGTCGCAGGGAGCCAAGCCCGGTGAAGGGGGAGAACTCCCCGGTCACAAGGTCGACAAGACGATTGCAGCCACGCGCATGTCCACGCCCGGTGTCGGCCTCATCAGCCCACCGCCGCACCACGACATCTACTCGATCGAAGACCTGGCCCAGCTGATCTTCGACCTGAAGAACACGAACCCCAAAGCCAACGTCAGCGTGAAGCTCGTCTCCGAGGTCGGAGTCGGGACCATCGCTGCCGGTGTGGCCAAGGGACACGCCGACAAGATCCTGATCTCCGGTGACTCGGGAGGAACCGGGGCCAGCCCGCTGACCAGCATCAAGCACGCCGGTCTGCCCTGGGAACTCGGTATCGCCGAAACCCACCAGACCCTCGTCATGAACGACCTGCGCAGCCGCGTTCGTCTCGAAACCGACGGACAGCTGAAGACCGGCCGCGACATGGTGATCGCAGCGATGTTGGGGGCTGAAGAGTTCGGTTTCGCGACCGCACCGCTGATCACCCTCGGGTGCATCATGATGCGGAAGTGTCACCTCAACACCTGCCCGGTCGGCATCGCGACCCAGGACCCCGAGCTGCGGGCCAAGTTCTCCGGTCAGCCGGAACACCTGATCAATTACCTGTTCATGGTGGCGGACGACGCTCGCCAGATCATGGCTGAACTCGGCTTCCGGACCGTCGACGAGATGGTTGGTCGTGTCGACTGTTTGGAACTCGATCCGACCGTGGCCCACTGGAAGGCCAAGCACCTCGACCTGTCGCCGATCCTCACGCTGGCCCGCAAGCCGCATGCAAATGTTGGCACCTACAAGCAGAAGGCTCAGAATCACGGTCTGGAAGAAACTCTCGACCAGACGGTCCTGATCCCGCAGTGCCGCGAGTCCATCGAAAAGGCCGAGCCGATCGTTCTTGATGTCAACATCCAGAACATCGACCGGGCCTTCGGCACCACTCTCAGCCACGAAGTCTCCAAGAAGTGGGGACCACAGGGCCTGCCCGAAGACACGATCCGAATTCGCGCTCGTGGTTCGGCCGGTCAGTCGGTCGCCGCATGGGCGGTACGTGGTGTGACCGTTGAAGTCATCGGAGATGCCAACGACTTCTGCGGCAAGGGCCTCTCGGGTGGCAAGCTCATCGTCTACCCGCCAGACAACATCTCCTTCCAGCCGGAAGACCACATCCTCATCGGCAACGTGGCGCTCTACGGGGCGACCAGTGGTGAGGCATACTTCCGCGGTCGGGCAGCGGAACGCTTCTGCGTTCGTAACTCGGGGGCGGTTGCCGTCGTGGAAGGTTGCGGCGATCACGGACTGGAATACATGACCGGTGGTCGTGTGGTGATCCTTGGACCGACCGGACGCAACTTCGCAGCTGGAATGTCAGGCGGCGTCAGCTATGTCTATGCCCCGGACCGTGCTGTCTTCGAAGCCAATTGCAACCCGGAACTGGTCGATCTTGAGTCGGTCACTGACGAAGAGGATGTCGTCGAACTGCGTGAGCTGATCACCCGTCATCAGGTCTTCACCGGCTCAACCGTGGCCGCCCGGATCCTCGATCACTGGGACGCCAGCCTGAAGAAGTTCGTCAAGGTCATGCCTCGCGACTACAAACGGGCCCTCAAAGAGCTCCAGGCAGAAGCTGCCGCCTCCGCCGCAGGAGAGCAATCTCCCGCGGTCACCACTCGTTAATCGCTGAGCCCGCTCGATCTGTCGTGTCGAGATCGAGTCGTGAAACTGACTCCTCAAAACTGATCACTGACAACTGAACACTGAAGACTTTTCATCATGGGCAAGCCCACCGGATTCAAAGAGTACAACCGCAAGACCGCTGCCGAGCGTGCTCCCGAGCTGCGGATTCTCGATTGGAACGAGTTCAACGAGAAGATCCCCAACTCCGATCTTAAGCAGCAGGGAGCCCGCTGCATGGATTGCGGGATCCCGTTCTGCCACACCGGCGACCTGATGGCTGGTATGGCAGCAGGGTGTCCTCTGCATAACCTCATTCCCGAGTGGAACGATCTGGTCTACCACGATCAGTGGCGCGAGGCGATTGATCGTCTGCACAAGACGAACAACTTCCCCGAGTTCACCGGTCGCGTCTGCCCCGCTCCCTGCGAAGGCAGCTGTACGCTCGGAATCCATGAGCCGCCCGTCGCGATCAAGACGATTGAGAAGTCGATCGTCGACCGCGCCTTTGCCGAGGGCTGGATCAAGCCGGTCAAGCCCCACTCCCGCACCGGCAAGAAGGTCGCCGTCGTCGGCTCCGGGCCTGCCGGTCTCGCCGCAGCTGCCCAGCTGAATCAGGCGGGCCATCTCGTCACCGTTTTCGAACGGGCTGACCGTATCGGTGGACTGCTGATGTACGGCATCCCGAACATGAAGCTCGAAAAGGACATCGTCGAGCGGCGTCTGAACCTGCTCGCCGAAGAAGGCGTGATCTTCAAGACGAACACCGAGATCGGCAAGGACATCCATGCCAAGGAACTGATGAACCAGTTCGATGCTGTGGTCCTCGCGGTTGGATCGACTTCCCCTAACGACTTCTTCGCGAAGACCCCGGGGCGAAACCTGAAGGGCATTCACTTCGCGATGGAGTTCCTCTACGCCAACACCAAGAGCCTGCTCGATTCCCACCTCAAGGACGGGCACTACATCTCGGCCAAGGACAAGCACGTCGTGGTCATCGGTGGTGGTGACACCGGCAACGACTGCCTCGGCACCTCGTTGCGTCACGGCTGCAAGAGCCTCGTGAACTTCGAAGTCGTGCCTCAGTCCCCCATGGAGCGAGCCAAGAACAACCCCTGGCCACAGTGGCCCCGCGTCTTCAAGTCGGACTATGGTCACGTCGAAGCGGCTGCTGTCTTCGATTACTCGAAGGATCCCAACAAGACCCTCAAGCACGACCCCCGCGAGTACGCCATCCAGACGACCGAGTTCCTCGGCGATGCGGATGGCAACCTGCGTGCGGTCAAGACCGTCCAGCTCGACTGGACGAAGCCCGACGCCGAAAAGAAGACCCCGTTCTCCGTCGTCCCCAACAGCGAAAAGGAATGGCCCGCCCAGCTGTGCTTCCTGGCTCTCGGTTTCCGTGGACCCGAACAGGTCATCGCGGAACAGCTGGGACTGGAGAAGGACGCCCGCTCGAACTTCAAGGCCGACTACGGCAAGTACGCCACCAACATCCCCGCCGTCTTCGCAGCTGGGGACTGTCGCCGCGGCCAGAGCCTCGTCGTCTGGGCCATCAACGAGGGCCGCGAAGTCGCCCGCGAATGCGACCGCTACCTGATGGGCGAGACAGCGTTACCGTAAGAGCATCGATTGTGTATGATGAATGGGAGTATCGGAAACGTCGAGCCGATGAAGGTGAGGCTGGAGGGAGTGGCGAGATGATTCGAGATTTGCGAGTCGAGTCCTATCGCAGTTTTGATGCCTTTCAGGTTTCAGGGCTGAACAGAGTTAATCTGTTCACAGGAAAGAATAATTCTGGGAAAACATCCCTTCTCGAGTCGGTCGAAATCATCTACTCGTTTGGCGACCCAGCAACGTTGACTGACATCGCAATTCGACGTGGCGAGTTACTGCCATCTGAGCTTGAGTCCTATGCGAGTAGGAGTGATCAGCCAATTGATGCCACGCACTTTTTTTATGGCCACAATTTTCGTTTGGGCGACACATTTTCGATCTCGACTCGCAACGGTGTCGAAGAATCAGTTGTCGCTCGTGTCGCACGCCAAAATGAGTTTGAGTCGCAGCCAGAATTGTTTCATGAC
>CANJZR010000335.1 GCA_947479075.1 Planctomycetaceae bacterium | reverse complement strand
CCTCAGAGTCTTTCGGGTCGATTGCCAGCGCATGATCCAGGCTGGAGATCGCTTCTTTCCAGTCATATTGGGCGATCTCGATTCCCGCCTTCTCGGTCCAGTGGTCGCCGTTCTCCGGATCAATTTCGATGGCGGTGTTGATCGCGTCTTTGGCCCCTGCGAGATTCTTTTGAGCTTTGAGGGCACGACACAGCACGAAAAAGCCAAACGGGTTTTCTGGCTGCAGTTCAATCGCATGACGAGCCGCCTCTTCTCCTTCTTTCGGCTGGTCGAGCACCGTCAGGCAGTAGGACCGCAACGCGTGCCCTGCGGCGCTGTCTATGTCCTCGGACAGCGAACGTTCGACTTCGGCAAGCGCCAAGTCGTAACGCCCCTGGTTAAACAGCAGAAACGCTCGTTGCAAAGAGTCTGTCATTTGAGTTTCAGGTACTTGAGAACATCGTCGTATGTCCCGCCCTGGTTCGCGAACAGGGCGTAGTTTTTGGCTGAGGCGAGCCATTCGCGAGTCGAGGGTTTGATCCGGGAGAGGGCAGCGGTCAAATCCCCCGTGGTGAGTGGCAGGGGCCGACCAGTTTTCATGGCCTCCTGTAATCGGACCTCAATTGCCTGGTCCACGAGCCCCTTCAAGTCGGCACCCGAATAACCGTCCGTTTTGCAGGCGATCAAAGAGAAATCGAGGTCCTGCTGGGGTTTCCCGCGAGTCAGGATCCGCAGGATTTCTGCTCGCGCCGTTTCGTCTGGCGGTGGTACGAATAACACACGATCGAACCGTCCGGGGCGGCGGAAGGCCCCATCGAGGCTCCACGGAGAGTTCGTGGCGGCCAGAATCAGCAGACCTTCATTGGAGGCCTGGATTCCGTCCAGCTCTGCGAGGAACTGATTGATCAGGTTGCGACCGCCACTCTTCTGCAGATCGCTGCGTTTGGAGGCCAGAGCATCGACCTCGTCGAAGAAAAGGACGCATGGCGAGTTCTCGCGGGCCTGCTCAAAGAGTTCATGGAGATTCTTTTCACTCTGTCCGATCCACATGTCGAGGACTTCGTTGATTCCCACCACCATGAATCCAGCGGAGATTTCGCCCGCTGTCGCCCGTGCCAGATGGGTTTTTCCACACCCGGGTGGACCATACAACAGAATTCCTCCTCCCGCTGATTTTCCATAGGCCTTATACATCTCCGCGTGCTGGATGGGGTAAATGATTTTGAGGCGAATCTCCTCCTTCAGAGCCTCCATTCCTCCCACATCTGTAAAGGACACTCTGGGTCGCTCCACAGCTTCGCGAACGGGGCTGATTCCCGCCTCGCCATCTCGCATTCTCTGCCGTCCCTCGATGATTTCTGTGTCAGCAGGCTCATGAAATCCCAGCTGACGTTCCAGTGCTGGATCCGCCAAATCCGGGGACTTGTCGATGGCTCCCCGGTAATGCGCTACTGCCAGGTCGATTCGACCCGCTGCGGTCAACTGCCGCGCGTATTCCAGGGACACCGTGGCAGGGCAATCTCTCTGTTTGATCAAAGTTTCGAGAATGGCAAACGATGCGCTCGACTGTCCCTGTGCAGCGAAGACTTTGGCGAGTCCGAGCTTCAGATCGATGGAGTCGGGGGCCAGCGACAGGGCCTTGCGGTATTCGGCTTCGGCCTCGTCCCAGATCCCGTTCGAGGCCAGCGACTCTGCGAGAAATCGCCTCAGCGGGACATTCTCCGGAGATACCTTGAGGGCTTCGCGTAAATGCTGTAGTGACTCGGACATATGAACTTTGTCGTGTGGGGATTGCACGAAGAATTCAGATCATCATGCCACTGTAACAAAATCCGTCTCGTTCGTCCTGTAATGGGACCAACCAGAGATTTGCAGGTCACCGGGGAGAGTCCGGAGTCGCAGCTGTACCATGTAGAGGCTGCATTCTCCACGTTGGGATTCGACTTGTGAGAATCATCAGGCTTCGACACCATACACCCTGTCTTAAGTCATCTCACTGGCCCCAAAATCTCATTCCCATGAAACAGACAGCTGTCGTGAATTTTGCCCCGGAAAAGGGCAGTGTTGAACTTCGTCAGGTCGACCGACCGACCATCGGTGAAGAGGACGTTCTGCTCAAGGTCGGTGCCGTTGGTGTCTGCGGAAGCGACTTGCACCAATGGACTTCGGAACATAGCTGGCCAGTGAATTATCCAGTGATCCTGGGCCATGAATTCGCCGGAACGATCGAGCAGGTGGGTTCCCGCGTCGTGGGCTGGAAGGCTGGCGACCGGGCCTGCAGCGAGACAGCTGCAGTGATCGACCCGAACAATCCGATGACCCGGGCCGGGCTGTATAATCTTGACCCGACTCGTAAGGGATACGGGTACGGTGTTGACGGTGCCATGACGGAATACGTTCGCGTCCCCTCGCGCTGCCTGCATAAGGTGCCCGATGGTTTGGCGTTTGAGCGGGCCTGTCTGACCGAACCGTGCTGCGTGGCTTACAACGCCGTGGTCGTGAACGGCTCAGTGAAGCCCGGCGACCGCATCGTCGTGCTGGGACCGGGACCGATTGGTCTGCTGTGTGCCGCGATGGCCAGGCTGCAGGGTGGAATCGTCGCGGTGGTGGGGCTGGAGCGTGACAAGGTTCGCCTCGACATTGCTAAGCAATATGGCTGTGAAGTGGTCGTCGGTGACTGCCGAGACTGGGCGATGGCCGCCGACGGGCTGGGTGTGGATGGCGTGGTCGACGCCGCGGGAATCTCGGCGACCCTGAAGACCGCCATCGATATCGTTCGTCCGGCGGGCTGGATCTCGAAGGTCGGTTGGGGCCGGGCTCCGATTAACTTCTCGCTCGACCCGATGGTGCAGAAGAACGTCACCATGAAGGGCAGCTTCTCGCACAACTGGGCGATGTGGGAACGTGTGCTGCGCCTGCTCGCCACCGGCATCCTGAACATTGATCCCGTTGTTGGTGGAACCTGGACGCTGGAGCACTGGCACGAGGCGTTCGAGACGATGCACAGTGGCGAAATCGCCAAGGCTGTGCTGACACCAAAGTAATATTCGTCTGGCACTCTCTGGGAGCAGGTTTCCCGGGGATGTGTTACAGAGATTCACGAAGAGGCCTCGACTTGGGTGTCGAGGCCTCTTTCGTTTTCTGAATCGGGCGACAAACAGACCGTCATGAAGCGTTGCTCGTACTTGTGTGACTGGTATCGTTCTTTCAGGTTTTCGAGCCAAAATCGGAGTCGATCGAGGTCTCACTCGGCGGTATACAGGCTGGTGACCTTGGGCGCTCGGGGCGACTTTCCGGTTCGCCTGCTTGATTCCGGTATTTCCCTTTCCCACAATGCTGAGTCGAGCTACACGACAGGGCTGCTCTGCCCGGGGTCGTATCTGCTCGCTTCTCGCTCAATCAGTCGACAAGTCGTCACGCTTCGGCATCGATCCACTTCAAGGTCACACAACATGAATATCCTTCCGGGGAACACCGTCGGTATCGATTTGGGGACGACTTTTTCATCGATCGCGCAGTTGGGTCCCAGCGGCGAGGCTCTCTCGGTTCCGAATGCAGACGGTCGTCCGATTACTCCGTCCGTTGTGCTGCTCGGAGATGACGGCAAGGTCATCGTCGGCCCCAGCCCCGAGCGGATGTCGATTGAGAATCCCAAGAACATCGTCGAGGCGATCAAACGCCAGATGGGGAATAAGGATTTCTTTGTCGTCTACCAGGGAAAGAAGCTGACCCCGGAGTTTATCTCCGCCCTGATTCTGAAGAAGCTGAAGCAGGACGCCGAAACCCACATCGGTCCCGTGGTGAACGCGGTACTGACCGTGCCGTACTACTTCAACGACGTACGTCGCAAGGCGACGCAGGACGCGGGCAAGATCGCAGGACTGAACGTCATCGACATCATTAATGAGCCCACAGCTGCGACGCTCGCTTATGCCTGGCAGAAGGGGGAACTCGGCCGTCCCGACAAGATGACCAAAGAACGTACGATTATGGTGTACGACCTGGGCGGTGGGACATTTGACGTGACGGTGGTGCGATACACAGCGACGAATTTCCGTGTGCTGGCGACCGACGGGGACGTGATGCTGGGCGGGATCGACTGGACGCGTCGCATGGTCGACCACGTCGCCGAGCAGTTCCACCGGAAGTACAACGACGATCCGCGCTCCGACCCCGAAACGTTGATGATGCTGACTCAGGAATGCGAGCAGGCCAAGCGAGAGTTGAGCCGCAATGCACAGACTCCGATTACCGTCTACCACCAGGGCAAGAGCCTGACCGTGGCGATCAGTCGGGTCGAATTCGAACGCATGACGGGCGACCTGATGCAGCGGACCCGCGACACCACGGAGCTGGTGATGCAGCAGGCCGGTGTCGGGATCGGAGATCTGGACGATGTCGTGCTGGTCGGTGGATCGACCTACATGCCTGCCGTGGAGAACATGCTCAAGGAAACGACGGGACTGAGTCCGTCGCGCGATGTCGTGAAGCCCGAGGAAGCTGTCGCACAGGGAGCCAGTATTCATGCTGCTCTGCTGGAAGCCCGCGCCATGGGCGAATCATCACGGCTGGGCAAGGCGGTCCGTGATCGCCTGGGATCGGTCAGTGCTTCGGATGTGAACTCCCACTCGCTGGGGGTCAAGATTACCGACCCGAACAATCGGCAGCGGAAGATCAATCACATCATGATCCCGAAGAACACCACGGTGCCGGTGAAGATTTCTCAACGCTTCGCAACCAACTCGCCCAACCAGCAGCGGATTCACGTCTGTATTCTGGAAGGCGATGCGATCGATCCGGATGCCTGTACGGTCATCGGTGACTTCCGTGTGCTGAACCTGCCTCCCAATCTGCCCGCTGGATCACCGGTCGAGATCACCTATGAGT
>CANJZR010000334.1 GCA_947479075.1 Planctomycetaceae bacterium | reverse complement strand
GTTGAGTGTGACGCAGTTCACTTGGGGCAGCTCGACTGTAAATGCGGGCCAGAGTGCGACGCTCAGCGGTGTGGGGACGTTGACGATTGGTTCAAACGGAGCGTACACGTTTACCCCGGCGTCGAACTACCACGGGGTGGTGCCGAGCGCGACGTATACGTTGAGTGATGGCTCGCTGAGTGCGACGTCAACGTTGGCGATCCTGATCGTGTCAGTGAATGATGCTCCGGTGGGTACCGCGGACACGGTAACAACCAACGAGGATGTGGCTGCCACGGGTAACGTGTTGTCGAACGACACGGACGTGGATGGGGATACGTTGAGCGTGACACAGTTCGAGTGGGGTGGCGCGACGTGGAGTGCGGGGCAGACGGGAACGATCAGTGGCATGGGATCGCTGACGATCGGAACGAATGGTGCTTACACGTTTACCCCGGCGTTGAACTATCACGGGGCGGTGCCGAGTGCGACGTACATGGTGAGCGACGGTTCGCTGGCGGCGACGTCCAGCCTAGGGATCGCGATCGTGTCGGTGAACGATGCTCCTGTGGGTATCTCAGACACGGTAACGACGAACGAGGATGTGGCCGCATCGGGTAACGTGTTGACGAACGACACGGATGTGGATGGGGATACGTTGAGTGTGACGCAGTTCGTGTGGGGTGGCACGACGTTGAGTGCGGGGCAGACGGGAACGATCAGCGGTGTGGGGACGCTGACGATCGGAACGAATGGTGCTTACACGTTCACTCCGGCGGCAAACTATACGGGTGCGGTACCGAGTGCGACGTACACGCTGAGTGATGGTTTGCTGGGCGCGACATCGACATTGGCGATCTCGATCGTGTCGGTGAACGACGCTCCGTTGGGTGTGTCGGACACGGTGACCACCAACGAAGACACGGCCGCGACAGGTAACGTGTTAACGAATGACACGGATGTGGACGGGGATACGTTGAGTGTGACGCAGTTCACTTGGGGCAGCTCGACTGTAAATGCGGGTCAGAGTGCGACGCTCAGCGGTGTGGGCACGTTGACGATTGGCTCGAACGGGGCATACACGTTTACCCCGGCGTTGAACTATCACGGGGCGGTACCGAGTGCGTCGTACACGGTGAGCGATGGTTCGCTGAGTGCGACATCAACGTTAGCGATTGCGATCGTGTCGGTAAACGATGCGCCGGTTGGTAACTCGGACACGGTGACGACGAACGAGGACACCACCGCATCGGGTAATGTGTTGACGAACGATACGGATGTGGATGGTGATACGCTCAGTGTGACGCAGTTCACCTGGGGCAGCACGACGGTGAACGCGGGTCAGACGGGTACGATCAGTGGCGTGGGAACGTTGACGATTGGCACGAATGGGTCGTACACGTTCACTCCGGTGGCGAACTACCACGGGTCGGTGCCGAGTGCGACGTACACGGTGAGTGATGGTGCGTTGAGCAGCACGTCGACGCTGGCGATCGCGATCGTGTCGGTGAACGACGCTCCGTTGGGTGTGTCGGACACGGTGACCACCAACGAAGACACTGCCGTTAGCGGCAACGTGTTGACGAATGACACGGATGTGGATGGTGATACGCTCAGTGTGACGCAGTTCACCTGGAGCAGCTCAACAGTGAGTGCGGGACAGACGGCGACGATCAGCGGCGTGGGAACGCTGACGATTGGTTCGAACGGGGCATACACGTTTACCCCGGCGTCGAACTATCACGGGGCGGTGCCAAGTGCGTCGTACACGGTGAGAGATGGCTCGCTGAGCACGACATCGACGCTGGGTATTGCGCTCGTGTCGGTGAACGACGCTCCGGTGGGTATCTCGGACACGGTGACCACCAACGAGGATGTGTCTGCAACGGGTAACGTGTTAACGAACGACACGGATGTGGATGGTGACACCCTGAGTGTGACGCAGTTTGCGTGGAACGGAGTGACGACTGCGGCCGGGGGAACTGCGACGGTCTCCGGCGTGGGATCGCTAACGATCGGCTCGAACGGGGCGTATGCGTTCACTCCGGCGGCAAACTATACGGGAGCGGTGCCGAGTGCGATGTATACGCTGAGTGACGGTTCGTTGAGTACCATGTCCAGCCTAGCAATCTCGCTCGTGTCGGTGAACGACGCTCCGGTGGGTAACGCCGATACGGTAACAACCAACGAGGATGCGTCAGCGACGGGTAATGTGTTGACGAATGACACGGATGTAGATGGTGACACGCTGAGTGTGACGCAGTTCGTGTGGAACGGAGTGACCACAGCTGCCGGTGGAACAGCCACGGTCTCCGGCGTGGGATCGCTAACGATCGGCTCGAACGGGGCGTATGCGTTCACTCCGGCGGCAAACTATACGGGAGCGGTGCCGAGCGCGACGTATACGGTGAGTGATGGCTCGCTGAGCACGACGTCGACGCTGTCCTTGGCCATCACCGCGGTGAACGATGCTCCGGTGGGTACCGCCGACACGGTGACCACCAACGAGGATGTGGCTGCGACGGGTAACGTATTGACGAACGATACGGATGTTGATGGCGATACGTTGAGCGTGACGGAGTTCGCGTGGGGCAGCTCAACGGTGAGTGCCGGTGGGACGGCAACGATCACGGGAGTGGGAACGCTAACGATCGGCTCGAGCGGAGCGTACACGTTCACGCCGGCGTCGAACTATCACGGAGTGGTGCCGAGTGCCATGTACACGTTGAGTGACGGCTCGCTGAGTGCGACGTCAACGTTGGCGATCTCGATCGTGTCGGTGAACGATGCTCCAGTGGGTACTGCGGATACGGTAACGACGAACGAAGACACCGCCGCGACCGGCAACGTGTTGACGAACGACACGGATGTAGATGGTGATACGCTGAATGTGACGCAGTTCGTGTGGAACGGAGTGACCACAGCCGCCGGTGGAACAGCCACCGTCTCCGGTGTGGGCTCACTGACGATCGGCACTAATGGTTCGTACACATTCACCCCGGCAGCGAACTACCACGGGGTGGTGCCGATCGCGACGTATATGGTGAGTGATGGTTCGTTGAGCAGTACCTCGCCGCTGGCGATTGCGATCACCTCGGTGAACGACGCTCCGGGGGGTGTGTCGGACACAGTGACGACGAACGAGGACACGGTGGCGACGGGTAATGTTCTGGCCAACGACACGGACGTGGATGGGGATACGTTGAGTGTGACGGAGTTCACTTGGGGCAGCTCGACTGTAAATGCGGGCCAGAGTGCGACGCTCAGCGGTGTGGGGACGTTGACGATTGGTTCGAACGGTGCGTACACGTTTACCCCGGCGTCGAACTACCACGGGGTGGTGCCGAGCGCGACGTACACGGTGAGTGATGGTTCGTTGAGCAGCACCTCGACGCTGGCGATCGCGATCACGTCGGTAAACGACGCTCCGGTGGGTATCTCGGATACGGTGACGACGAACGAAGATACCGTGGCGACGGGTAACGTGTTGACGAACGACACGGATGTGGATGGTGATACGCTCAGTGTGACGCAGTTCACCTGGGGCAGCTCAACGGTGAGTGCCGGTGGGACGGCAACGATCACGGGAGTGGGAACGCTCTCGATCGCCAGTAACGGCTCGTACACGTTCACTCCGGTGGCGAACTACCACGGAGCGGTGCCGAGTGCGACGTACATGGTGAGTGATGGTTCGTTGAGCAGCACGTCGACGCTGGCGATCGCGATCGCCTCGGTGAACGACGCTCCGGTGGGTGTGTCGGACACGGTGACCACCAACGAAGACACCGCCGCGACCGGCAACGTGTTGACGAACGACACGGATGTAGATGGTGACACGCTGAGTGTGACGCAGTTCGTGTGGAACGGAGTGACCACAGCCGCCGGTGGAACAGCCACAGTCTCCGGTGTGGGCTCACTGACGATCGGTGCCAATGGTGCTTACACATTCACCCCGGCGTCGAACTACCATGGAGTGGTGCCGAATGCGACGTATACGGTGAGTGATGGTTCACTGACCGGCACGTCGACGCTGGCGATTACGATCGTATCGGTAAACGATGCCCCCACAACTGTAAATGACACTGCCTCTACCGGTGAAAGCACGCTTATCACTGGTAACGTCCTGTCGAATGACACGGATGTGGATGGGGATACTATGACGGTTGTGGCTGTGAATGGAAATGCGGATGGAGTGGGTGCTTCTGTCACGCTGCCATCGGGTGCGATTCTGATTCTGAACAGCGATGGATCGTACCAGTATGATCCGAATGGACAGTTCACGGGACTCGCGGAAGGTCAGCTGGCCATCGACAGCTTCTCTTACACCATCACAGATGGACAGGGAGAACAGTCTACGGCGACCGTCACAATCACGATTGTGGGAGAGAATGAAGCCCCAGTCGCTGCAGACGAGTTTGTGACGACGTCGGTCGGTGTGCCTGTGACGGTGCAGGTTCTGGCGAATGATGTGGATGCGAATGGCGATCCGCTGACGGTCATCGTTCTGGATGTGACTGACGGAAGTGCTGTCGTCAACAGTGATGGTTCGATCACGTTTTCACCGAACCCAACATTCGTTGGGACCGCGACGGTGAAGTACCTGGTCGAGGATCCTTACGGCGGATCGTCGGTGGCAACGATCACGATTGACGTCACAATGCTCTATGCCTTCGATTCATTCCATGACTTTGCGAATGGATTTGACAATCAGATCCCGCTAGTCCCAATGGCAGAACAACCCAGTCTGTCTCGCGAAATTTTCACCTTGGCCCCAGAACCGATTTTCAGCGGGTTCTGTCGCCCAGGGACTCAGGTGATTGGGCGAATCTACGACTCGGGTGGAAATCTGGTCGGCGAGTCGAACGGGATGGCGGATGTTGGTGGCAACTGGATG
>CANJZR010000333.1 GCA_947479075.1 Planctomycetaceae bacterium | reverse complement strand
GCTTGAGGGCCTGCTCCTTTTCGGGAACGGCTTTGGCTGGTGCGGCTTTGCCCTGCTTATTGGAAGCGACTTTGCTGGTCCGCGATTCGGCGGTCCGGATCTCCTGGAGGATCAGGTCTGGACGATCGTCGAAGACCTGATAAGCCACCTTGAGCTGGGCGGCCTGCTCGGCCTTGGCACGAGCGGCCTTCAGATCGCCAGCACGCAGATCCTGCTTGGCCTGGCTCAGGAGTAGCAGGGCCGTTTCACGGTCTGAGTGAGGGGCGTCCGAGGCGACTGCCTGGGTCACCTTACCGCTCTTGCCTGCAAAGACCATCGACTTGGTCCGGCGTTCGACATCCGCGAGGACGTGTTCCGGGCGTTCATCGAGCAGATCGTACGAGACATCGAGCTTCTGAGCTTCCATCGCCAATCGGCGGGCTTCTTCCGGTTGTCCCTTGTTCAACGAATCACGGGCACCGGAGATCAACTCCCTGGCCTGGGTTTTCAGATCCTTGTCAGCTGCGGGAGCGGCGGCCTGCTTCTGGGCCACTGCCTTTGGCGAGGAGGGAGCGTTCCAGCTGGGCTGGGGAGTCTTGGCAGCTGCCTCAAATGCCTCGGAAGGGCCGGTCGCACTGGCAGGCTTCTTGCGGTTGATTTCAGCGAGGACCTGTTCCGGTCGCAGATCGGTTTCGCTGTAATCGACTTCCGTTGCACCGGCCAGTTCGATCTTCTGGCGGGCACCGTCGACATCACCCTGGCGAGCGTCTTCACGAGCTTCGTGCAGCAGTGATTGGACATAAGCGTGTGGATCATCGGTGGCCGAGGCCTGGACGATGCCACTCTTGGGTTTAACAGCGACTGCCTCGGAAGGTCCTTGAATCAAGGAGATCAGAGCCGTCGGCGTCTGCTCATCCTTCTTAAAGGTCACCTTGAACTGACGAGCCATCTGCTCGGCGACCTTGGCGAGCCGCATGGCTTCGTCAGTGTCCCCGTTGCCGAAGGCCAGGCGGGCGTTTCGCATCTGGTCTTCAACCCGACGGCGATTGACTTCCGCAGATCGAGTCGACTTGGAGGATGGTGCCCCCGAGGTCGAACCCGTTTGATCGCGATCAAACGGGTTACGCTTGGTCGCAGATTCCTGAGCGTTGATTTGGCTGTTGATCCAGACACACGCGGTGACCAGTCCGCCGCAGGCCACCAAGCCAAGGTAACGCTTCAAGGTCCGCCCAATGTTGGGGACGGCTTCTGCGTTCCGGGATGAGGATGATTTTCGCGCCATATAAGCACCAGCCTGGAGTTCCGGGGAGGGAGGCGAATCGAGCGGAGATCTCAGAGGAGTCAGGTTTTCGGGGAGACTGATTCGTGGGGGGCACGGAATCAGTGATTGAAAAACTGGTCGTTCGGAGGGCTCGCCGATCTGGTTTCAGGAGTGAGAGGGGAAAGTGACCGATTCAAGGTGCGGATGTACCGAATATTTTTCGATGGGGTCAATATGCCTCTCGGAAAATGGCGGTCGAAGTGTCGATTTCCGCCGATCGGCGACGACTTTCCGGCGAGAGTTGCCGAACAATCCGGATTTTGGGCGATGATTGGCGAGGGAGACCTGCGGGCCGGGAGTGTTTCTCGTTTCTCCGAGTGGCGAGTCCCTCGATTTTCCGTGAATGACGTGGTTTGATATCCTGTTTCGCTGTTCAAATCGGAGAAGTCGTCGATTTCTCGCGTGTTCTCGAACTGTTAGGCCTTACACCATTAGGGTTTACGAAGAGGTTGTCATTCCTCTTGGTGGACTCTGGGGAGCAAGTTTCGTGTCTTTGATCGTGCAAAAGTTCGGCGGAACCAGCGTTGGAACCCCTGAAAGGATTCTTTCCGCAGCTCGCAGAGCTGTGGCTGCTAAACAGGCCGGACATCAAGTCGTCATGGTTTGTAGCGCACGTGGAAAAAAGACCGACGAGCTGATCGATCTGGCCAATGAGATTACCCAGAACCCCCAGCCTCGCGAGATGGACATGCTGCTCTCTACCGGGGAGCAGGAAGCAGTGGCTCTGGTGGCGATGGCGATCAGCACGCTGGGCGAGCAGGCCATCAGCTTGACTGGTGAGCAGATTGGGATCATTACAGATCAGACGTACACCAAGGCTCGTATCAGTCAGATCTCGACCGATCGGCTCAAGCAGGAACTGAATGCCGGGCGAATCGTCGTTGCCTGCGGTTTTCAGGGCGTGAGCGAGAACGGCGACATCACCACCCTGGGACGAGGTGGCAGCGATACCACTGCAACCGCTCTGGCCGCAGCGCTCGACGCGGATGAATGCGAGATCTACACCGATGTCGACGGGGTATACACCACGGATCCGCGAATTGTTCCCGAAGCCCGCAAGGTCACGCGAATTTCGTACGACGAAATGCTGGAGATGGCCAGCCTGGGGGCCGGGGTCATGCATTCGCGCAGCATCGAATTCGCCAAGAAGTTCGATGTCGCCCTCCGAGTACGGCACGCTCTGAACGAGAACGAAGGGACGCTGATCGCTGCGACCGGCGAGGAACTGGCTCGTAGCGTGACCGGTATGGCCCTGGTTCGTGACGAAGTGCGAGTCAGTCTGTGCGATATCCCGGATCGACCCGGCGTGATGAGCCTGATCTTCGCGAAGATGGCGGCACGCAAGATCCCGATCGACATGGTGGTGCAGAACGTCTCAGCCAATAACAAGGCAGAAGTGTCCTTCACCGTGCCCGCCGGAGAACTGGCGGAGACACTGACCGCTGCTCAGGAGGCCGTCGGTGAACTGGGGGCTGGTTCCGTGTTGAGCGGTACGAACCTGGCCAAGGTCTCCGCAGTGGGACTCGGTATGAAGGCTGCTCCAGGAGTCGCAGCCCGGATGTTCCGTAAGCTGGCGGATGCCGGGATCAATATTCAGATGATCACGACCAGCGATATCAAGGTTTCAGTTCTGGTCGATCGCAATCTCTGTGAGCAGGCCCTGCGAGCCGTACACCAGGGTTTCCAGCTCGACTCGGCGAAGCCAGCTCCAGAACTCACGGTGACCAAGTCGAAGGCTGCGGCCACGGCCCGCGCCAGCGAACATGAGCACCTTGCGGAAGTTGTCAGCCGACTCAGCAGTATGGAAGACATCGTCGTCAGCGAGGTCGTCCTCGATGACGGCCAGGCCCGCATTACCGTGCACAATGTGCAGGACCGACCAGGCATCTCCGCGGAACTGTTTGAGGCCGTTGCCGAGGCCGCTGTCTCCGTCGATATGATTGTCCAGAACGTAGGTCGCAACTCGACGACTGAAGTCTCCTTCACGGTCGACGCGGGCGACCTCGATAAGGGGCTGGCTGTCGTCCAGAAGCTGCAGCAGCGGTTGCCGGGGTCGAGCGTCAGCCATGAACGCGAGATCGCCTTGTTGACCGTGAGTGGAATCGGGCTGAGGACTCACACGGGCGTCGGTGAGCGGATGTTCCGGGCTCTGGCCGATGCGGGGATCAACGTCAAGATGGTCAACACCTCGGAGATTCGCATGAGTGTTGTCGTGGCCCGGCAACAGGGCGCAGCGGCTTTGGCGGCACTCAAGAAAGTGTTTGGCTTGAAGTAATTCGCCTGGGGTAGGGCGCAAGTGGGATCACGCGATGACCCTGGGTGAGCTCGATGGGATCGCACGCATTCAATGAACATCCTCCGTGAGTCACCGACTCACGGGGGATGTGTGTTTCGATTCCCGGAGAAGTGGGTTCAGGGACTTTGCAGCTGGTCGATTTGATCCTGAAGCTGCTGGTTCTCGCTGATCTGGACTGCCGCCAGAGTTGTCGCACCGATGGCCAGGCCTCCCAGGAGGAGCGATCCCATTGACGCACCGCCGAGTCCACCCAGTGCCCCGCCCATTCCTCCGAGTCCGCCGCCCATCCCGCTGCCGAATCCTCCAAAACCACCACCGCCTCCTCCTCCGCTCATACCCTCACCACCGCCTCCGAAACTTTCACCGCCCGCCATTCCACCCTCTTCGATACCCTGACCTCGGATAGCTGTCTGGGAGATCGTCAGCTGAGACTTCGCAGAGGCCGGGGCCACTTCCTTGGCCCACAGGCGAACCTGTTGCTGTCCGTTGGCAGTCTGAATGACGTGTGCGCCAGTTTTCAGATCACTGATGGTGTAACTGCCGTCAGAGGTTGTCACCGCTTTGCCAACTTCTTTGCCGTCTTTGAGTACAGAGACCACTGCGCCATCAATTGGCTGTCCGTTCGCGGTCAGTAACTTGCCAGTCAGTTTTCCATCAACCAGAGCGACATCAGTCCCGTGCGCGGGTTTGGTCACCGCTGGAGTCGCAGTTGATGAAGTTGCGGCATTGGGCGGGGCAGCTGGTTTGGCGGCTTTCTCCGCAGCCATCATGCAGGTGGAGGAGCAATGGGCGATGCCCACGACGCAGGCAATGATCTGCACTCGAGTCGATTGTCTCGCCATCTGTTCTTCGCTCCTTGCTGTCACCAACTCAAGGCTACATCACAAACAGGAGAGTCTCAGGCGTGTTTTCGATCGCAGTCCTGTACTGAGTCATTTCGGTACACAAGAGACGGGATTTCTAACAAATCCGTCACAACCATCCGGAAGCTATGTCAAAAAAATAAGCTCTTCAAGATGACTTATACGACAGGACGTTCCCTTCCAATCCGACTTACCGACAGGGTGAGATTGTCAGGGAGCAACTCGGTAACCGTGAGAGTCCGAATCAGCTGCGCTCGCTGAATTGTCGCACTGACTCATACAAGGCGGCGTTGACAGTGCTGGCTAAGTTGAGACTGCGTACAAAATTAGACATCGGGAATTTCAAACCGTGTGTCACGTGTGCCTGACGCAATCGTTCCGGCAGACCGCTCGACTCGCTGCCAAAAACCAGCACATC
>CANJZR010000332.1 GCA_947479075.1 Planctomycetaceae bacterium | reverse complement strand
GTGATGACTGGTCTCGGACAAGTCTCCCATCATCCGAAGTGAAATCGAAAGAGATCGAACAGAACTGACAGATGTCGAAATCCTCACCAACCCGAAGCGTCAGCGAGGGCGAGTTGGTATGACGCGTTCAGTTCCTTGCAGACGTCCGCCTCTTCAGAATTCACAGTGACGGTCAACCTGTGAATCACGTTCAGTAACACCTGCCCTCGCTGACGCTTCGGGTTAGTGAGCGTAGGCGACTTGCTTGCTGATCAGTCGGGAAAAGTCTATTGGTTGGCGACTCTTCGCAGCAGCGCGGCTGCCACTGGACCGCCGAAGCCGAGCGAAGTTTTGAGTACGGTGTTCACTTTCATGGCAGTCGCTGTTTGGCCTGTGAAGCGAACCGAACCGAGCGACCTCAGGTCATCGGCCACGCATTGCAGGTTTGCCGTCGGCGGGGCCAACTGATCCCTCAGGGCCAGTACCGACAGGGCGACCTCGACGCTGCCCGCAGCTCCCATTAGATGACCGAGCGATCCCTTGAAGGCACAGCCGACACCTTGCATCGATTGCCCGGCGAGTGCCTTGGTGAAGGCGCTAACTTCTGTACGGTCGTTCTGCTGCGTCCCCGTTCCGTGGAAGTTCACTAAGCTGACCTCCGCAGCTGTGAGTCCTCCCGCGGAGGTGACTCCCGCGATCGCACGGGCCAGCCCGTCAGCCGACTCATCGAGCCCCGCGACACCCGATCCATCCGAAAACGTCCGCCCCGCGACGAACTCGGCCAGCGGGACAGCTCCCCGGCGCTCCGCATGGGAACGACTCTCCAGGACCATCACCGCAGCTCCCTCGCCGACCAGGAATCCATCCCGATCCTGATCGAATGGTTTGCAGGCTGTCCGCGGATCGCCCTGGCGAGCGAGCACACCCAGCCGACGGTATGAACCGAGCAGCGACGGCTGAAGTGAGGCATCACTGCTCCCGCACAGCACGACATCGCACACTCCATCGCGAATCAGGTCAGCTGCTCGAATCAAACTCACCAATCCCGTGGCACACGCAGCTGCGGGGGCGAGGACAGGGCCGCGAATGTCGAACTCACGGGCGATGGCCGAGGATGGAGCATCGGGCCAGATCTGTTGCCAGGCATCCTCGGCCAGTCCGTTCCATGCAGCCTCTGCTGTGTCCGGAGCCTTCAAGTATTGTGACACAAATATCGGTATTCCAAGGTGCATACCCCCCTTGCTCGCTCCGAGGACGCATCCCCAGCGCCACGGATCGCCGCGTTCGAGCCCCGCATGAGAGATCGCCTCCCGGGCAGCTACGAGGGCATCGCCGATGATCGGCTCGCCGGGATAGTCCCAGGTCCGCCTGACCGGGCAGCCTCGCCACAGTGGATCGGGAGCAATCCCCTGCCAGGCCAGTCCCATACTGGCGGGATTGAGATCGGTGCCAGCCTGTTCGCCGGCCAGCAGTGCTGTCCAAGTCGATTCGCGAGTCGTACCCAACGGCGTCACCATGCCGATTCCGGTGATGACGACCGACTCTTCAGACACAAGCAAACTCACCAGTAGGTCCCCGAACTAATTTCGGCGACTCGAGCGGCAGACGACAAACAGGGCAGCTCCACACATGGCGATTGTGATCACCCACTCCAGAGCCAGACCTCGCCCCTGGACAACAGTGGTCGTTCCGCCAGCAGGGGCCGCTGGTGCCTGAGCCTGGACCTCCGTTGTTCCGGGACACATCAATGCGCAGACCAGCACCACCCGGGACAAGCGGGAGCGAATGAGTGCAGCGAATACGGTCATGGCCCGGCTTCCGATAAAGATCAGTGGCCCGAGTTTGCACGGGCAGGGATAGCGTATCCGCCCATGTGACCGCGGAGAAGTCCTCAGACCAGCATTGGCATGTGGAATCGTTGCCACGGGTCCCCCACCTACGCATCAACAATCACTCAGACGATTGTTCGGCAGGCATTGGTCGATTGTCCCCCTTGAATCTCGTAACATATTCCGCAATCCGTACATCACTTGTGCCGTGCCCCTTTCCGGGAGTTTCCCATGTCCTCAGCTGTGCCTGCTCCGTTGTTTCCGCCGCGTCGTATTCTGATGGGGCCCGGGCCAAGTGACATTGCACCGTCTGTTCTCGCCGCTCTGGGGGCACCGACGGTCGGGCATCTCGACCCATACTTCCTGAAAGTCATGGACGAAGTCCAGTCGATGCTGCGCAGCGTCTTCCAGACGACCAACGAGCTGACGATGTCGGTGAGTGGCACCGGTAGTGCTGGTATGGAAACCTGTGTCGTTAACCTCATCGAACCGGGCGACCGGATGCTGGTCTGTGTGAACGGCGTGTTCGGCGGACGCATGGCCGATGTGGCCGCCCGCTGCGGCGCCGAGGTCACGAAGATTGAACGCCCCTACGGCGAGGTCTTCACCCCCGAGGAGATCGAAGCGGCGGTCAAGCAGTGCCAGCCGAAAGTCGTCGGGATTGTCCATGCCGAGACCTCGACCGGTGCCCTCCAGCCAATCGAAGAGATCTCGAAGATCGTTCACAACGCCGGGGCATTGCTGCTGATGGACTGTGTGACATCGCTCGGCGGTCTCTCCGTCGAGATCGACAAGTGGCAGGTCGACGCCGCCTACTCGGGGACGCAGAAGTGCCTCAGCTGTCCTCCGGGGCTATCGCCGGTCACGTTCTCCAAGGCTGCCAACGATGTGATCTCGGCCCGCAAGACCAAGATCGCCAGTTGGTACTTCGACACGCTGCTGGTGCGGAATTACTGGGGCCAGTCGCGGGCGTATCACCACACCGCTCCGATCAACATGAACTACGCCCTGCATGAGGCCTTGCGTCAGACTCTGGCCGAGGGCCTGCCCGCGCGATTCGCCCGCCACAAGCGGAACCACCTCGCTCTGCGTGCTGGCATCGAGGCGATGGGCCTCAGCTTCGTCGTCGCAGAGCAGTACCGCCTGCCGATGTTGAACTCGATCCGCATTCCGGAAGGGGCTGACGACAAGGCAGTGAGGGGCCGTCTACTCAATGATTTCGGGATTGAGATCGGCGGCGGTCTGGGAGCGATGGCGGGTAAGGTCTGGCGTGTTGGACTGATGGGGGAGACGAGTACGCCGCGGAATGTCCTCGTGTTCCTGGCAGCTCTGGAAGGCTGTCTTGCGGGCAAGGTTCCCGCCGGAGCGGGGGTTGCAGCCGCCAATGCGTTCTACGCGGCCAACTAGAGCCGGGAATCTGATCTGGAAATTCGGACAGACAGGAATGTCTGTCCCACTCATGAAGCTCGGCAGTAGGACAGACATTCCTGTCTGTCCATTCACGAGTCGGCGTGCAGACGGTCAGGAGACTCCATGAGAGCGGTGGTTCAGCGAGTCACACGGGCCGATGTCACGGTCGACGGGGAGACCGTGGGCCAGATCGGTCCCGGGTTTCTCGTGCTGCTGGGCGTGGCTGCGGACGACGAACGAGACGATGTCATCGCCACAGCCACGAAGATCGTCGGGTTGCGGGTGTTTGAAGACGACGCGGGCAAGATGAACCGCTCGCTGGCCGATGTCGGTGGTGCCATGCTCGTGGTCAGTCAGTTCACGCTGCTCGGCGACTGCCGCACTGGTCGCCGCCCGAGTTTCGTCGCAGCTGCGCCGCCCGAGCGGGCCAACACTCTTTATCAGGAGTTCATCGCCGAAGTCCGAGGTCAGGGGATCACCGTCGAGACCGGAAAATTCCAGGCCGACATGAAGGTCTCCCTGACCAATGACGGGCCGGTGACGTTGTTGATTGATAGTAAGAAGTTGTTTTAATTCGAGTCGCCGCGACGTGTTGACTCTCCTCGGTCGAACGGATGCAGACGAAGCCGTATGATGTCGCTGTAGAAGCGAGTGCGGAAGGCCGATGCCCGCTTAGCGGTCACGCACATTCACGGCCGACTCACGTCTGCCGCTCGCTCTCATCTCTCGTCCCTGATCTCTCGACTCTCTTCCTATGTCTCGCACCCCTCTTCTGCAATCAGACATCCCCGGAATCCCTGTTCGGCGAGGGAAGGTTCGCGATGTGTATGACTTTGGCGACCGGCTGTTGCTGGTGGCCAGTGACCGGATCAGTGCGTTCGACTGGGTGCTGCCGACGGGGATTCCCGACAAGGGGCGGGTGCTGACCAAGATCAGCGAATTCTGGTTCTCCCAGCTGGGGGTGCCACATCACCTGTTGAGCATGGACCCGACCGAGGTGCCACTGCCGAGCGGTGTCGATCCCGAAGTGCTACGCGGTCGGAGTATGGTCGTGAAAAAGTCGAGTGTGGTTCCGATCGAGTGCGTGGTCCGCGGCTACCTCGCGGGATCGGGATGGAAGGAGTACCGCCAGTCCCAGGAGGTCTGCGGGATCCCGCTTCCGAGCGGCCTCGTCGAATGCAGCCAACTGCCCGAACCGATCTTTACCCCAGCGACGAAAGCCGAAGAAGGTCACGACGAGAACATCTCCTTCTCCCGCATGAGCGAGATCGTCGGCCACGAAACAGCTAACACGCTCCGCGAACGCAGCCTCGCCATCTATCAGAAGGGCTCCGAACACGCCCGCACCAAAGGGATCATCATCGCCGACACCAAATTCGAGTTCGGCGTCTGCGACGGCGAGATCATTCTCATCGATGAAGTCATGACGCCCGACAGCTCACGCTTCTGGCCGATGGACCAATACGCTCCGGGCCGCGGGCAACCGTCCTTCGACAAACAGTTCGTCCGCGACTGGCTGGAGTCGACCCCCTGGGACAAGAACTCTCCGCCTCCCGCACTGCCGCCAGAAGTCGTGACGCACCCTCGATCGAAGTACATCGACGCCTACGAACGACTCTCGGGGCTGTCGTTCGAGTGGAAGTAGAACAGGAACGCCTGGAATGCGGATG
>CANJZR010000331.1 GCA_947479075.1 Planctomycetaceae bacterium | reverse complement strand
CCAGGCGGCACCCTGATGTGCGTAGCCGGAGTAATGGAACCCGATGGGAAATTCCCGAAACCAGAGGGTGCGGAACTCAAACACCAGGTATGCAGCGAACAGCCCGACGGCCATCACCAGCGTGTTACGAAAAGCCTCAAACAGTGGGGCCGGTCCCGATGCTTCCGTTTGCGGAGCGGATCCCCACTCATCCGGTTCCTGATAAGTTGGTCGCAAGAGTCCGATCACCAGCCAGCCCGTCGCGACGCAGAATGGAATCTCCAGCAATGAGATGTTCTTTAGCCATCCAACCATCTGGTTGACCAGCTGTTCAAATTGCGTCCCCACAGCTTTGACGAGGTCAGGGTTCTCCAGAACAAAGAGCGAACCAAAGACCAGCAAGGCCAGCAGAGGAAAACCGATGGACAGAAACTGGCTCTTCCGGGGAATCCAGCGGTTGTTCGCAGTGAACTGAGCGACATACTGATTCAAACCACGATGGCCAGAGGCAATCAGATGGGACGCAAAGCTCAGCACGCGAGTCATGTACGGGGGAAATCCCACCAGAGCCATTGCATATCCCACCAGACAGACGAGTCCCACGAAGACGGCCCAGCCCGATCCGCACCACGCCAGACGGGCAATCACGCCAGCCAGCAGCACAGCCATGACCCACACCGAGGGACGAGCTTTCCGCAGAGGGGAGCCTAGTGCGAGCAGGATCGGCAGCGCCAGGAGCATCGAAGCCAGACCGAAGTAACCGTTCCCACGGTAAATGGTCAGATCACAGATCAGAACGCTGATCACGACCGCAAACAGTTCGACCGCTCGAATGGGTGGAAACTCGGACAGTGATGATTTCATCGGACGTGAATCGGTCATGGCAGCCTCCAATCCGACCGTGAGTGTCCAAGCCACAATTCCGTGTTTTCTTGAAACCCGAGGCATGGATGAGAGTGAGTTCGCTCACTCAATGGCACGCGTGACAAGAACAGAGGATAAAGCGTGCTCTCACTGACTCTTACGCAAAAACTGCTGGAGATTGATGGGCATTTCGGAAAGAAAGACAGGCATGCCGATGAGTTTCTGAGCATTTTGACATCAGTATTTGTCTCGACTAAGTTGCAGGTGAAATTCGTGCCTGTTGCTTGTCCGGCCATGTGAATCGATCGGTTTGCATGTCCTGATCCCTTGGATTGCTGATGCCAACAAATACCTCAACGCCGGTGATTTTGCCTCCAACTCTCCCTGATAATCTTTGGCTGCGTGTGGTGGTTGTTCTGGTGCTTGGTGTTGGGGCGTTCCAGTTTTTCGTCCGCGGTACGTGGTATGGAATGCGTGGGAGTGGTGATTTCTCGGGGCCTTATGCCGCGAGCCGCGTTTTCTGGAAGGGAGGCAATACGTATGACACGAAAACGCTCAAAAACGAGCTGAAGTCTGCGCAAGCCCTCGGCAAGCCCACCTACAGTCATGTTGCCAGCTGCCTATATCCGCCACAGACCTTTGTGTTGTACTCGCCATTGGGGCTTCTCCAGTGGAATTATTCGAGGATCGTGCTGGCGATCATCAACTCGATTTTACCCTTTGTCGCAGTGGCCTCGCTGAAATGGACCGACCGCCAGATCAATCCCAGGACATTGCTATTTGCATTCGCGGTTGTTCTCTACTGGTCGCCCTTGATTTCGGGAATACGACTCGGCCAGCCAGCTGTCCTCAGTGTTTCGCTTTCTTTCATTGCGATTCAATGCGCGTCGGTGAATCGCCAGGGACTGGCGGGGTGGCTGTTGGTGTTGAGTGTATTTGCGAAAGTTCACGATGCCCTGCCAGTTGTAATTTACTTTGCAGTCCGGAGGTGGTGGAAATCATTACTGATCCTGGGTGTGGCGGGTGTTGTATCCACGGCTTTGATCGGATTGTGGTGGGGGGCAGATGCGCCAATCATGATTCGGACATTGTTTGAAAACTACCGGTTCGAGCAGGGGCGGGGGCTGATGTCACCTTCGGGACCAATGAATTGGCAACGGATTGACGCGTCGCCTCTCTGGCCAACGTGTACTTTTGAGTTGGTCACATTGTGTACTCTAATCGTGCTGCCGTTGATCGCACTGCTGGCCTGGAAAGATCGAAAGAGAGAATCTGCTGGCCCCCCGACAGGCCTTCAAGCGATCGCATTGGCCTGCTTGAGTTTGTGGAGTCTGTTGGCCGTTTATCATCGGTACTATGACGCCTATGTTTTGGTGGTCCCAGTTCTTCATGCACTCCAGGTGGTGTCTGGAAAATGGGAATCGCCTGCTTGGAAGTGGATGGCGGTTATTGGGGGACTCCCCTTCCTCGCACCGTTTTCTGCTCTGATTTACACATGGTTTCCAGAATGGCGAGCCCCCCTGCACGCATCATTCGCGGGGCAATGGCTGATGTTGCACGTCAATTTCTTGATGCTCATGGCATTGCTTTACTTGACGTGGAAGCTCAGTCGTATGCTTTGTGAAACCGAAAAGCGTTGCTGAATTCCCACCATGGAGCGATTGGTCCAGTTTCAAGTCCCTTGAATTGCAAAAATTGCCGGAGTTTGAGGGGCATTTCTGAAAGAAATACAGGCGGATGGGGGGGAACCTGCGTTAAATCGCTCTCGCGGTGGAAGAATATCGGGGATATCCTGTGGATTGCCGATTCTAATGACACGGGATGGTCTGCCGGTTTCCAGTAGGGAATGTCGGGCGGCTGTCTCGCACGGAGGTTCAGGCGTGCTTCGGACAGTGGATGGACATCATATGCGGTCGAAATTTCCTTCGAAGCGGTTGGGGCTGGGCGGTGTATTGCTGCTGACGCTCGCTGTTCTGATGGGACAGTTGCGGGCGCAGGAGGCAGATGTCTCCGAACTGCCCCCGCCGCCTGATGAAGCAGCTCCGGCAGTTCCCGCTTTTGATCTCGATCTGGTGGAACCGTCGGCCGAGAAGTCTGGGCCCGGTCAGCTCAAAGGGCGCGACCGCGATCCGGAAGTAGCGATCACCTGGTCCCCACTGGCTGGTCAGCCCGACACAGCTGTGCTGGCCATTCACGTGAAGTTGCAGGAGGGGGCGAATACCTACGGCCTCGACCCAGTCGAAGGGTTTCGCAAGAACACCAAGATCACGATCGACGATGTGAATTCGATTCAGCCGATCGATGAGCAGTTCGTGGCGGATCATCCACCGAAGGTGGCCAAGGATCCAAACTTTCCTGGCTTGGATTTGCAGAAGCACTTTGGGGAAGTGACGTTCCTGCGGCGTTATCGGATTCAGGGGACTCCCCCTGCGGTCATCAAGGGCAAGTACGACATGCTCGTCTGCCGGACGGGATGTACACCTCATAAGGATAAGTTCGAAGCCAGCTGGTCCGCTGAACCCTACACCGGCTCCGTTCCAGATCTCTGGAAGACGCAGGCCGCTGAGGCTCCCCCGGTGGAGCCAGTCGCTGAGATTGAAGTCGTCAAATCGGGGACGCCGCTCTCGCTGGGCTATGCACTGGTTCTGGCATTCTTCGGCGGCATGATCATGAACATCATGCCCTGTGTGTTGCCGGTGATCGCGATCAAGGTCCTCTCGTTTGTTCAGCAGGCGGGTGAGAGCCGGTCGCGGATCTTTGCTCTGAATCTGACCTATGCCATCGGCGTGATTGTGGTGTTTCTGGGTCTGGGGACGCTGGCCACGTTTGCCCGAATCGGACTGGGACAGCTGTTCCAGTACGACGGATTTAACGTCGTGATGGCGTGCGTCGTCTTTGCGATGGGGTTGAGTCTGCTGGGTGTGTTCGAGTTCCAGCTGCCCGGCTCCGTGGGTGGAGCGAATGAGCATGAGGGGCTGCTTGGAGCGTTCTTCACCGGGATCCTTGCCACACTGCTGGCGACTCCCTGTATCGGGCCGTTTGTCAGCGGTGTGCTGGTATGGAGTGTGACTCAGCCTGCAGCTGTCATTTACCTGATCTGGGGCACACTCGGATTGGGAATGGCTTCGCCGTATCTGGTGATTGGAATGTTCCCGAGCCTGATCAACCGGATGCCGCGTCCGGGGATGTGGATGGTCCGGTTCAAGGAGTTCTCGGGCTTCGTGCTGATGGCGACGGTGATCTTCCTGATCAACAGCATTTCGCCCGCACTCCTGATCCCGACGCTGGTGATTCTCTTGGGGATCGCCCTCGCGTTGTGGATGATGGGGAACCTGTACGACCACTCGACCCCAGATGGTCAGAAGTGGAAGGTCCGTCTGGCGGCAGCTGTGATTTCACTCCCGCTGATCGGGTGGGGGGTGGTGCAGCACGTGGGCATTGAGCGGGTGTACGCCGTCCTGAACATGAAGCCTCAGACACAGGATCTGCCCTGGCAGCCGTTCACTTCCGCAAAGCTCGTCGAGCTGCGCAAGCTGGGACAGCCGCTGTTGATCGACTTCACCGCTGACTGGTGTGTGATCTGCAAGGCCAACGAACGATTGGCTCTCAACACCGAGGCCACTGCCGAGTTTGTGAAATCGCATCACATCGTGTGTCTGAAAGCGGACTACACGAATGAGAGTGATGAGATCACCGAGTGGCTGCAGCGGTTTGGTGCGGCAGGTGTCCCGCTGACCGTGGTCTTCCCACCTGGTGAAAAGTCCAAGGGGATCCCGTTTGACGGCCCATTTACTCAGTCGAGCCTGCTCAATACGATGAAGAAGGCTTGGAAAGAGACCGGATCCAGTTCGCCAAATCAGGCGATGGCCTTGGATAAAAAGTCGATCACTCAATAGTCCCGAGGGCGATGTCTACTCGCGGGTCTTGAGAACTTCGATGAGATCGAGTTCGTCGAGCCGTCTCCGGACGACCAGTCCCGACAGGATCGCCGCAATCACGATCACCAGACACGCAAAGCCGTGCGTTGACGGGTTGATGACCAGTGGGATGCGGTACATCTCGGTG
>CANJZR010000330.1 GCA_947479075.1 Planctomycetaceae bacterium | reverse complement strand
TTCCATGAGCGGCTTCTTGAGCAGCAGCGATTCATCGGGCTGCATCGGGTTTGTCCTACGGCCATAGGCTTCGTTCTTGAGCGTCAGGATATCGAGCACGGGGTCATAACCACGCAGGGAGAGGCGGAAGCCCCCCTTCCCTGAAGGCGAGCCGTGGCAAGCGCCCATGTTACAGCCCGACTTGGTCAGAGCGGCAAGCATCTCGGTCTTGAAGCTGATCGGATCATGAGTTCCGAACTGCTTGACGGTGACATGCGAGGTGACCGACTTGTCGCCCACCTTAACGGTGACATCAGCTTCGCCGTCGGCGACCGGGCGGGCGATCCCGTTCTCGATCCGGACGACTGCCGGATTCGAGGACTCGATCGTGGCCTTACTGGTCAGGTCGCGAGGATCGTTCGCCCCGAACAGTCCCGTCACGGCCAACTGTTGCTGGGCGCGAGGGCCGATCAGCGTGAATTGCTGAGGGGTGACCTCAAGCTGGTTGGGAACGCTCGAAGCGTCCTGTGCCGCAACGACGCTGCACAGACTCAGCATCAGGGCCAGGCCCATGAGGGTTCGTGTTGTTCGCATGTTTCGCTCCACCGGCGGGAAGAGGGGAGACATTCGTGTCTGCCCGGTTTTCTGTTGGATCAGTCTCATGCGCGGCTCTCGCCGCCAATCCCCCGAGCTGCGTTCGCGGCCCAGGTCTTCAGACAGGCTCGAAAGCCTGCCTCACACCTCATTCAACAACCACCCCAGCAATCGCAGCCGACGCCGTCAGCTTGGGATTTGCGACAGAGACGGCATTCACCCGCAGTTCGGCAGCGGGCCCCACAGCTGCATCAGCTGCGGCACTGAGCACCAGCTCCGCTTCCGACTTGTCTGCAGGAATCACGACCTCGGCGGCAGTCAGTCCGGCTGTCGCCTTGTCGATCGTCAGCTTGATCTCTCCAGTATAGGCCGGGTTGCGAGTCACGGTCACCTTCACGGGGACCTGAGTGCCCTTCGCGACCTTCTTGCCCCCCTCGACGGCAGTCACCTTGATCGCATCGTCAAGGCGATAGTTCACGCCGGGAGTGTGGACCACAACATCACCAACATTGGCCTTCTTGTGTGTTCCGACCAATACGACCGTGTAAGGGCCGAGTGGTGCCTTGTCGTTGGCAGTCAGCTCCAGAACGACTTCGTTCTGGCCCTTCTCGATCGGCTTGAGACCGACCGTGATGCCACCAGGCACGGCGTTGGCGGCAGGCTCTGTGGTCAGAGCAATGGCCTCATCGATGCCCTCACCACGCTCTGCAATGACTTTGACCGTGGCCTTCAGCTCGCGTCCGAAGACAACTTCCGCTGGTTCGACCCGCAAGGCGAGCTTATTGGCGGGAGCCACGCCCAGCGCAATCGAATGGGTCACTGTCGGCGGGACCAGTTTCGTGGCGCTCCACTGACTTCGCAGGGCCTCCTCCACATCGGAGACGGCGGCGAACTCTTTGTCACCAATCACGGCCTTACCCACCAATTGTACGCTGGTCAGCGCTCCGGCTGGGGCATCTTTTGCCGCCGACACCGTCAAAACGGCTGACGCGAGACCGGGACCAATACGCGTGGGATTCGAGGTCAATCCCGGGGGAAGTCCGACCAGTTGCAGGTCAATGGGACCGCCGTAATCGAGCCGAGTGGCGTTGACGGTAATGGCCAAAGTGCCACCGGCGGGGACATTCAGCGTGTCCGCAGCTGCACCCAACTGGAAACCGGGCTGGTAGGGTTCGACTTCGACGCGGTAGCCGAACTGGCTTCCGCCCTGCTTGTTGAGTTCTGTCACATCGAGGTAGTACACCCCATCGGCCGGGAAGGCGTAATTGATGCGGCCTTCGTACTTGCCCTCGTCGTCCGCGGTGGCCAGCTGGGCTCCCTTGGCATCCAGGATTCGCAGTACCAAGTCGGCTGGCGATCCCAGCGAGCGAGTCAAACCGGTGAACAGGAATCGTTGCCCAGCCTTGGCATCGAAGCGGTACTTGTCGACATCTTTCGGGCGATCGAATCGTCCGGAGAGATGCTGACCGAGGACGAGGGCCTGGGCCTGGTCGAGGGTGTCGTTCGGCTCACGGTCGATGACTTCCCCATTTGCAGTGATCTCGGCATAAGCGAAGGCCGACGACTTGCCGCCTGAACGCTTCGAGTTCACCAGGCTCCAGCCCGGAATGGCATCCACAGCGGCTTCCACCCATGCGGGCGAGGCATCGTCGACGCTCACTCCAGCGAAGTCGATCCGGGATTTCTGGCCGCGAGGGTATCCCGAGGGAACAGCCATCTGCACGGCAGGGAAATCGCCAATCCGCAGACGATAGCGGTGATTCGCACTTCCGGCGTAGCGAATGTCGCGGACTTCGACGATGTAATTGCCGGTCTCCGGGACATGGAAGACCAATTGAGGATCGGAGCTGAGCCCTTGCGCATCGTCGTTGTAGGCGATCTCGCGGCCCTGCTCGTTGTACAGGTACAGGCTGGCATCGAGCGGCGAGCCGAGGCGGCGGGCCAGCACTTCCAGAGTGATCAGCTGGCCCTTCTCGGCTTTGAACTTGAAGAAGTCCCGGGTCAGGTTGTCGACGAAGCCATCAACCGCACCGGGAATCGCGATCACTTGCGGGGTCTTGACTGTGCCATTGCCCGCAGCTTCCGCGATCGTCGGCAGATCATCGACGCAGAACAGCTTCAGATTACTGACACCGCGACCGGAGAAGACCCGAACCCCATGAATTCCGACAGGGGCTTCAGGCGGCAGGGTCAGTACGAATGCGACCTGGCCCGCTTCTTTACCATTCATTTCGCCGGGAGCGAGAGCTGAGGTTCCGGGGATCGTCGACCAGAGACCGGTGACGCCATCGAGTCCACCTCCCTGGACGGTCACGGTGGTTGCCTGTCCGGGAGCGGCGGCACCGGGAGAAAACCCGGCGATCTGCGGCGATTGAGCCTCAGCATTCGCAGCCACGAAACCAGACGCGAGGGCAGCGAGAAGAACCTTCTCGACCAACGGGCGATATCGCCAGGGGAGTAGTGAACTCATGCGGGCGGGCCAAGCAAGAGGTGGGAAAGGCGGGTCAATCAAGGCGGGACACATCAACCTATCCCTATACCTTAGTCGGTCGGGGGACCATGGGGAAGCCACCGCGAGAATTTATGCGGGTCAGAAAAGCTGTTCTTACCTGGTAAGGACGGGCGATTGTTCCGTCTCTTCCGGAATGTCTGGTCGCACCGGTTGTGCAGCTGCGTCTGGACCGACTGCCCTGCCTCATTCCGCAAGCCGGGGGTCTGAGTCAGTCGCTCGATAAGGGGAGATCGATTGCACAGCGGCGAGCAATTGGCCGATCGCTTCCGCGATCTCCTGCCGACCGACCTGGTAGATGTCGTTATGTCCGGCGTCGGGGATCTTCAGGAAGCGTTTCTCGATCCCGTTCTTCGCGGTCGGCGGAGCTGACTCGAACAGCCGGAGCCCTTGCTCAAACGGAATGATTTCGTCTGCCGTTCCATGGTATGTCAGCACAGGACAGGTCACGTGTGGCATGCGTTCAATCGACTGGTAGGTATCGAGCAGCACCCACCGCACAGGGAGCCACCAGTAGATTCCCGAGGCGGTTTCCACCATCGACGAAAACGTCGCCCGCAGGACGAGTGCCGCGGGTGCGTGCCCTTCGCGGCAGACCTGGCTCGCGAGAGCTGTCGCCACACCACCGCCGAGCGATTCGCCGGAGATCACGATCCGCTCCGGAGGAACCTTCAATGTGTTGGTCGCGAAATCCCAGATGCTCCGGGCATCCCGCAACAGGTCAGCCTCGGACGGAGAACCCGCGTTCTCCGCATACCCCCGGTAGTCGAACAGCAGTGCATCGCACCCCAGCCCGTTGTACAGATCCAACTGAGAGATTCGCGACAGCCGGTTCCCCGCGTTCCCGGCGAACATCACGACCAGGTAGCGATCCCCCTCCCCCAGCTGCGACAACGGTTGAGAACGCCCGATTCCACTCTCTGCATCGCACAGGCTCAACCAGCCGTGCAACTTGACTCCATCCGCTGCCGTAACGTGACATTCGCGGATATGCGGAGCCCGATCCTCGGCATCGGCCACCAGCACCGGCCCCTTGCGACCTTGATACATCAGACTGCGTTGCAACCACGCGAGCATGCCAACGATTCCCAGATAGACAATCAACAGAGCGAACACAAACCTCTTGAGCTGTTGCCCGAATCCCAACGGAGGCAGAGACGATGGACCTGGAGGTGGTCGTACGGGAGCAGTCATTCACCGCCTCAGTTTCCAGTATGCATGAGACCGGTCTTGGGCCACGTTCCTGCTCCCTCTTCCCCGCAATCGCCCAGATGCTCGGAGTGCAGTTTAACGTCGAGAAGAGGGTTGGAGTGAGGGAACCCCTCCTTGTGAGTTCTGCCTCAGCCCGGAGGGACACCAAGCGATTTCCCCCCATCGATGGCCAGCGAAGTTCCCGTCACCATCAGGGAGCCATCACTGACCAGGTAGAGGACCGCCTCGGCGATCTCCTCCGGAGTCATCATCCGGTCATGCGCCAGAGCGAGTGGACTGGCAGTGATACTCCGGCGGGCCGCAGCCTCCGGGTCGGGTTGTGCGGCGAGGTCATCGTTCATGATATCAGTCCCGGACACCGGACCTGGACAAACACAGTTCACCCGCACTCGATCACGTGCATGACACAGAGCGAGACTCTTGGTCAGTCCCACGACAGCCAGCTTGCTGATCGAATAGACCGGATCATGCGCCCGCGGCAGAAGTCCCGCGTTGCTCGCCATGTTGACGACCGAACCTCCGCCGGAACGACGCATGTGCGGCAAGGCAAACTTCACCCCGAAAAACGCCGCTTTCAGATTCGTATCGAGGCAGCGATCCCAGTCCTCTTCGCTGACGTCGGGGACCTGCT
>CANJZR010000329.1 GCA_947479075.1 Planctomycetaceae bacterium | reverse complement strand
GGGTTTTCTCCCGCTGGCTGCACCAGTGGTGACTTACCAGCCCGAGAAGGTCTGCTTCGGGCATTACCGGGAAGTGTTGAACCGCATGGGGCATCCCGAACTGGGACGACTCACCACGCTGGAACTCCCAGGGCTGACCCGGGAGGAGGCCGAGCAGCTGGTCGCTCGCTTCGGTCCGACGGGTGGGTTCGAGGTCCAAGCCGCACAGTTCCCGCCGATCGACAGCGACTCGTATGTCTTGGTGCGACAGGTCGGCGGCGAGTTCCAGCTGCAACCGTATCACCAGATCCACGAGCAGGCCGAGGCTCGCCGCAGGGCCGTGACGGGCTTTCGATTGGAGACCTCCCCGGAGGGGATCGTCCAACTCAGCGGGATCGATGTTCCGCATGAGCTACGGTTTCTAACGCTATCGCACTTAGGCACGGTTCAGGACAACTTGTCGCTCTCACTCGACAAGGAGCTTCCCGTTCAGCTGCGATCACAGGCGGGGAACCGACTCAACCGCGAGACGATTTACTGGGTGTTTGATGAAGGGACTCCTGCAGGGCACGAATGCCGGATCGCCGGGATCACGCCCACCGGGGAGTACCGGGCTGTCTTTCAGGCCTGTTCCTCTTCGATCCAGACGTTACTGAAACAGTCGGAGCCGCGAGTGCCACTGCTGGGCAATCGCGTCGTCATTGATCGTGGGAATCTCTGGTCGGTGGAGATGCTCGACTTCCAGCAGGCGGCAACTCGCGAGATGGCGGTGAAACAGCTGAAGACACTGCTCGGTTTGCGCGGTGTTGATCCGGCGCGACCGGTGTACGACGAGATATTCATCAGCACGCGGTCGCATGTCGATCTGGCAACGACCATTGCGGATGGGGACGAGGGGCAGAAGCCGATCTCGTATTACTATCGGATCGGAAGGGGGCCACGGCATCACCTGGGACTCGATAAGGCGTATGCACCTCGCTCTGCCGCGGAGAATCCTCGGTTGATTGCAGCGACGACATCACCGGACGAAGCCGAGAGAATCACGACCTGGCAGGACAATGAGTGGCGTGACAGCTGCCAGTCACCGGATTCGCCTCTGATCTGGCGTCTGGCGCGGAATGAGGCAGTCGCCGATGGGGTGTCGCAGCTGTTGCAGGATCTGGAGCGGGAGTTTCCGGGAGTGCGTATTCGAGCGGTCGTACCACCACGAGAGGCGATGATCGAACGTGTGGAACAGGTGTTGGAGACGATGCCCGTGCCGACGGGGGGAACTTACGGACGGGCGTACTATCACAAGCTGTGGTGCTCGAACAACCACATCCCGACGATTGGCGAGGGGATGGCGATGGTTGATCTGCACGGGACGCGGGTCGAGCCGGTGTTCCTCGGATCGGGCGGGTATCTGCCCGAGCAGGGGCCCTTTGAGCTGTTCGTGAAAGAGCAGATTGCGGACCTGGCGGACAACCGGGGCTCGGCGTTTCGTGGTCCTCGCAGCTACTTCTACGAGGGGCAGTTTACGTTGCGGGCGAATGATGCCGGGGAGACTCGCAAGCGACGGGACGAGATGATGCGGTTTTTGCTGTCGCAGAAGGGGGAGATCGGCGAAGTACTGTTGTACGAGGCGGCGGACTGGTTGTACTTCGTCCAGTTGTCTGAGGCCGATCCTTGGGCATCGCTGGAGTGATGCAGGCCCGGGGAGCGGCGGGTGTGATCCCGCCGAGGGGTGAACCGCGCTGCCACGGGTATCTGAAGTTCGGCTGCCTCGGCAGGCTGACGCCGTGTCGCTGTCGGGAAATTTAGCGTTTCGCTCGGTGGAAGATCGTGGCCCTCGGGGTGAAGACGACTTCATCATCGAGCGGGAAGATCGGCCTTGGGCAGCGGGTATGGCCGAGGTATCGAAGGTTGGCGCTCGAGGATCCGGGAGCATCGACATTCAGCATGGCACAACACCAGTCGGCGTACATGTGGTGCTGGCAGTGCGGGGACTTGATGACCACCGCGTCGAAGTGCTTGGGGTTCTGGCCGAGTGAGTAGAAAAATGCTCGGTCATAGAGACTGACCGCCCGGCTGCCCACGGCGATCGTGAAGTTGTCGGATTCGAGGAGAGCGGACGGACCGGAATACCACTTCTCTCCGAATGACTCGCTGCGGAAATGGCCGTCGCTGAGCATGCGGACCCTGGCGGTCATCGGAATGGGAGTAAACCGGCGAGGATCGAGCGTCCCGCCGATGGACGTCTGAATCGTTGCTCCGATGCCGGCCTCGTACGCTCGCTGGACTGCTGGGGCGTCAACGATCGGGAGCAGGGTGCGGCCCTGGTAACCGGTCGCGATCAAGGTCCTGAGGATCGCGTTACTGTCGCCCGAGGCCCCTGAGCTGGTGGCATCAGCTGCGTCGACGATCCCGACTGTGCCGCAGGTGAACTGTGTGAGGCGGCGGCTCATCTCCTCCAGACTGATGAGCGGCACCTGCATCCGTTCGTGGTGGCTCCAGAAGTTTTCAGCGATGTGCAGGGCCTCACGTTCGGCACGCTCGGGCTCGTTATCCGTGACGACGAAGCTGTAGCTTTGCAGGGCCGGGACATCGGTGAATGGGTTGCCAATGAACATGCCAGCGGAGAGGCCGCCGGGGCTGGATTCGACGGCCTGGGCCAGGCGGATGCTTTCGCCGAAGAGTCCGGTGGCGGTAATGAGTTCGTCGCCACGCACGAGGGCTGGGATCGGGACGACAGCTGTGACGGGATGGACTTCTCCCGCCATGATCCGCAGCAGCAGGCGGGCCGCTCGTTCGCCGGTCTCGAAGAAATCCACATGCGGGTAGGTGTGGTAGGCCACGATGGCGTTGCTGTGCCGGACCATGCGTTCGGTCAGAATGCCGTGCAGATCGAGCGACACGACAATCGGAACCCGCTCGCCCAATACACGCCGGGCCTGTTCGAGTAGGTAGCCCTCGGGGTCGAGTTCCTCCTCGCTGGCCATCGCTCCGTGCATGCAGAAATAGACGCCGTCGAGGGGCGGGACAGCTTCGAGTGCCCGAATGAAATCGCCCGCGATCTGCTCCCAGTCGGGTTTGGCCAGAGTGCCTCCGGAGGTGATCAGGCAGGCTCCGTAGGCGGGAACCAGTTCGAGATCGTCGTGGGCCTCCAGAACTCGCAGGGCCCCGCCGATCTCCGTGTGAACAGCTCGGTGGTAGTCGAACAGAGCAGTCCCGGTCCGGATCGTAAAGTCATCCACGCCGCTGAGATGTGGATTGAAGGTGGAGACTTCCTGCTTGCATTCTGCGATCAGGATTCGGCGTCGGTGGGTCATGCATGCGGCTCCAGAGGTTCTGGGAGCACGCTATCGGTTGGATGAACGAGTGGCAACCAGCAGACGCCAAGGAGCTGGAATTGGGGGCATCGCGTTGTATCGATGTGTTTTTCCACGGGCCGGAGAGCTTCGCGATGTTCAGGAGGACATGAGCAGAAACTGCCGAACCCACGGGATGGTGCGGGTGTCCGTCCAGTTGTCCGAACCTTCGACTGCTGCGGGAGTTCCCGCCAGCGGAGGGTTTTGGATGCGGAAAAAGGCTGTGACATGGTCTTGTCGGTAGTCGACCTACTGGTCACAGTCCGCGCATCGAGAGAGGGGAATTCCGCATTCTCAATGTTGGAACCCCCTTCCTCCAGCTCCAGTGTGACGTACACTTGGAGCGAATCCTGATGGTCGGGAATCTATCAGGATACCATCGAGCAGATGACCTCAGCTGGTCGATAAACAACGATTCCCAACAGGGTCGAGGCGTGAGTCAGCGCTCCGCTTGGTCCTCAGAGCGTGTTCCGAACCGTGTCGTTGCTTCCGAGGCGAAACTCGCGGCGACACGACAGGCGGAGCACTAATCGGAATCCCTGCATCGAATTGCGAGGGGGACCGATGGAGTAGTTTTTCGTGTGGCCCCTTAAGAAGGCGCAAGTCGCCATCATCGTCGCCGGGTGTCTAGGCATGGCCTACACTCAGCTGACGACATCTGCTGTTGTCGTTCAGTTTGCAAGATCCCTGGGTGCAACCGGGCTGCATATTGGAATCCTGGGAGCACTTCCGACCGGGATGCTCTTCATGCAATTCGTGGCTGCATTTGCCGCGAATTCGCTGAAGTACCGACGAAAGGTCTGGGCCGCGGTCTCGATTACCCAGCGGTTGCTGTATCTGCCCATTGCGTTGGGTGCGTGGCTTTACCCGAATGTGCCCTCGTCCGTGTGGCTGTGGTCATTCCTGGCCATGACGGTGTTTGAGCAAGGGTTGCTTCATTTCTCGACGCCGCTGTGGATGTCGTGGATGGGGGACTATCTGCCGCACCAGGGCTTGAACCAGTACTGGGGCATCCGCCACCGGTGGCAGCAGTTCAGCGCGGCGGCCTGCATGCTGGGCTGTACGCTCTACTTCTGGCATGGCACGACTCAGATGGTGCCCGCGTTTGCGGTCATCATGACGATTGCGTCGGTTCTGGGAGTGGCGGACATCCTGATGTTCCGCAAGGTGGAAGAGCCGCCTGTCACCCCGTCGAAGCATCTCGGCTTCTGGGAGTCCTTCCTGGCTCCGATGAAGAATCCGAGCTTCCGGTCCTACATCGGATTTATGAGCTACTGGCATGTCGCCAGCATGGTCGGGGCACCGTTCATCAGTCTGTATCTGCTCCAGTATGTCGGAATGCAGCTGTGGCAGGTGTTGGCCCTGTGGACCATGGCGTGGATCGGGGGGGCTGTCTTTTCGCAGGTTCTGGGACGTTCAGCCGAGTTGCACGGCAACAAGGCGGTGTTGCAGGTCTGTGTCACGCTCAAGCCGATCAACATGTTCTGTCTGATCCTGGCTCCGAAGGATCCGACGCTCGCCTTTTGGGCGATCTTGCCGATGTTCGTGCTGGATGCCGCCTTGAATGCGGGAATCGTGATTGCGAACAACGGGTTCCTGCT
>CANJZR010000328.1 GCA_947479075.1 Planctomycetaceae bacterium | reverse complement strand
TTTTGCTCAGGAGTATTGCCATGGCCGTCTTTCGTTGGGGGAGTGCCTTCGACGCTTTCCGCGACCTGGAGCGGGAGATGGATCATCTTCTGCACAGCGTCAACATGGCGTTCGAAGGATTGCGGATTGGCCGTCCCTTTCCAGCTGTGAATATCTATGAGTTGGAAGGTGAGTACCTGCTGACCGCCGAATTGCCGGGAACGCGGGTGGAGGATCTTGATCTGAGCGTGGCCAATGGCATGCTCACCATCCGGGGCCGCCGCACTGCGATGCCCGAAGTGAATGAACAACAGTTCCGCCGCAGTGAGCGTGCCCAGGGAGATTGGGAACGCAGCTTCCATCTGCCCGAGAGAGTCCAGGAGGACGGATTGCACGCGGAACTGAATAACGGCGTTCTGAAGCTGCATCTGCCCAAGGCCCCGTCGACCGTGCCCCGGCAGATTCCCGTGAGTAACGGTCATACCGCCCCGCTGGCCATCGAAACTCGAGGAGAGCGGACATGAGTACCGAACTGAATCCCCGCAGTGCCGATTTGCCGGCACGCACACAAGACGCTGCCCCTGCGCCAGCCACAGCTGCGCCGCCACAGCATTGGGTCTGCACTCCGCCGATCGACATCTTTGAGACACCCGAGGGGCTCGTGTTGCGAGCCGACCTGCCCGGGGTAACCGCGGAGACGCTCGACGTTCAGGTGCAGGACAACAAGCTGACGCTGCTGGGCCGAGTGGCTGAGCAGGCTCCCGTTGGTGCGAACCTGATTCATCAGGAGTACCACGTGGGTGACTTCGTGCGCTCATTCATCCTGAGCGACGATGTCGACCATGATCGCATTACGGCGAAGATCTCGAACGGCGTGCTCGATCTGTTGCTGCCGCGGATTCCCAAGGCGGAGCCACGCAAGATTCAAGTACGGGCCGACTGATTCCAGGCGTCCACGGCTCAGCAGGAGCTTCGCCCTCCCGGCTGGCCTGCAACCGCGACACGCTACTTGGTCTTCTCGCAAGGAACCTCGATGCGACAACAGCCGAGGTCGAGAAACTGCGAGCGCTGCCCCTTGACCGTTTTCAGCATGTCTTCGCGGAGGCGGTAGTAAATAAACCGTCCGTCGCGTTGCGGGTCGACCAGATGGGCGTGCTTGAGAATCTGCAGGTGGTGAGACGCGGTGACGATTTCCACTTCGAGCGTCTCGGCGATATCACTGACAGTCATTTCACCCTGACGCAAGAGATCGACAATCCGCAAACGCAGCGGTTCGCCCAGTGCCTTGAGCAGGTTGGCACAGATGTCCGCTTGAAAGGCGTCGTTGGGTTTTGCTTCACTCACCGTTCGGCGATCCCTGTTTGAGGTGTGACGGGATGATAAGATGGCCTCAAAGGCTCAACAACCATGAGCGTGGTAACCGGTCACCGGGGCGGAACCGCCCTTCTTGACGGATCTCCTCGGAAAGATTTGATGAGTGACCAGACACTACCGTACATGAAGTCCATCACCAACCTCTGGAATTTGCTGTCACTCGGTGAGTGGAATGACGAAGTCATCGCGGCTGAGTTGGTGGCCGACTGTGGTGTCGATGCGGGCAATTTAACGCCTGCGGATCTCGAGGGACTATTCAAAGGTGAGGCGTTGGTTCCCTGGGACGACATCGCGTGGTCACTGAATGAAAGCATGGCTTGCTACTCGGCAAAGAAGATTCCTGACCGAGAGTTTGGTCGAGCTGTCGTTGCAGCGTGCATTCTGGCAGAGGCAATTTCCCGGGGGCATGCACACTGGGAGTTATCGTTCGACTATATGGTCCGACTGATTAGCCGCAACCTGAACAAAGGGGACTTCGAGTTTCGAATGGCCTACTTCCGTTACATTACCTCATGCATAGCGAATTGAACTCTTCAAACGTCTGCATTGGCGACGTTTGAAGAGTTCAGGATGCTCTCAGAATTTTGACCAAGCGGTAGAGCGAGTGCCGGTGCCTACGGAGCTGTGTTTCTGACCGTCAGCGTGCGGGTCGATTCGACATTGGCCTTCAGGTCCTTTTCGGCCCACCAGGTCGGCTTCATCTGCAGCTTGGAGTACAGCTTCTCCCCCTGGTCGGTGTAATGCTTGGACTTCGGATTGCCGCTCTGGCCCCACGGGGTACAGGTCAGTGATTCAATCCCGTCCTTGTGGAAGAACATCAGAATCACCGCCATCGACCCGCTGTTGGCGACAAACTGCCCCGGCCGGGCGGTGTTATCCTTCGTGCGAACGTCGAAGAGCGTCTCCGAGAAGTTCACTTCCTTGTGTCCGGAATCAAACTCACATCCGCCAGTCGGGAACAGCTGTTCGTCGCGGCCGACCTTGTGGATGTCACCCCACGCGACATCCCACTTGCCGTACTTCGTCTGCATCTCGTCGATGGTCTTCTGCAAAACATCGAGGGCCTGGGCCTGTTGCTGAGCGTTGAAATGTCCGCCCTTGTCCAGGCACTTCAGGTCCATTTCGTTACCGAGCTTAAGCCGCCAGAACTTGTAAAGCGAGGTGGCTGTGGCCTCGGGCGTGAAGTGTCCGTCCCACTCCAGCAGGGTTTTGACCGCAGCTGCGAACTGGGCGTTCGTCAGCTTGTCCTTACCGACAGCATCGGCCGCCAGCTTCAGTTCCTGCTGCCAGCGTGGGGCATGCACATCATAGACATCCATCGTGTAAGCGATGGCTTCTTCACGGGTGACCGAGTCATCGTTGTGCAACAGCGAACGAATGCGGAGGCTGCGGGGATTCTCGGTGTCCCAGGAGACGTTGTAGATGTAGTCGCGGTACTTGTCGCGCGTGAACGGAGAGTTCTCCATCATGTTGAGCGGGCTGATGTTGCAGTTCTGCATGTAGCCCTGAGGTGGATTGAAAATGTGGACCAGGTCCTCGACGGGATGGATGCCCTTCCAGGCGGTCTTGGAGGTGTGTCCCGGAACAGGTCGGCTCCAGTCGTAACCTTCCGGTCGATCGGGAGTCACTCCGCAGCGGACATAACCGATGTCGCCATGCACGTCAGCGAACATGATGTTCTGGGGATTGAACTCCCCCTTGCCGATGGCTTTGAAGAACTCCTTCGAGGTTTTCGACATCACCATCTCGTAACCCTGCTGCATCATGCCGGTCATCTCGATGAGCGGCGCAGCCCCGACCAGCGCAGTACCCTTCTTGAGGTCTGGTTCGCTGATCACCGGGCCGAGGTGGGTGTAGAGAGCGGGCTTGATGACGGGCTTTTCGCCTTTGACGGCGATGTTGAACAGCTCCATTTTCATGGGCTTCCACTCGCCGTCGTATTCATACTCGAGCTGTTTCTTGAAGCGGATTTTCATTTCATACACGTCAGCCGTGTCGGGGCCACCGGTGGTGAGCGCCCAGCCGACTTGCTGGTTGTGCCCGATCGCCAGCAGCGGTGAGCCAATCAGAAAGTACCCATTCATATGCACGTCTCCGGCGTGGACGCGTGCCTCGTACAGCACCGCCAGGCCTTCCCAGGTGAGATGGGGGTCGGAGAGCAGGATCGGGACATTGTCCGCCGAACGGGAGGGAGAGACGGCCCATTCATTCGACCCCATGGGGGGCCGCTTGGAATTGGGTTCTTCGTCCTTTTCGTCATTGATTGTTCCCAGTGGCCAGCGCAGCATCATCGCCCGGCCAATGGTCAGGATCTGCCAGGGTTCGATCTTCACGGCATATTCGGGCACTTCTTCCGGGTGCTCATCGATATAGGCCTGCACCCCTGCCGTGAAGCTCTCGACCATCGCCCGCAAGTGGGCAGGCATGGTGGCGATTGACTTCTTGGCGTTCGCCTCATTGCGACAGAGTCGCATGATGTAGTCCTGTTCGGCGTACTGGGGGCCAAAGTGTTCGGCCATCGTGCCCATGCCGGTGTGAATCGCCGAGTAGATGTCGTGCAGACGATCCTCAGCCTGGGCGTAGCCCAATCCGTAGGCCCCACTGGCGGGTGAATCGGCGTAAATGTGGGGCACTCCCCAAGTGTCGCGGTGAATCGTGACCTGGTGGTCTGCTCCGACGACGGAACTCGTCACGCATAAGACGAGTGACATCAATGCAATAATGGAAGTGTCCCGCCGCATCTCAAATTCCTCGATGGATGACAACCAACGACAAGCCGATCACCGTAACATACCCACACTTACTACTCCAGTGTGGAAGAACAGGCTTCAAACTGTTGGCAAAATGATCGATGCCGAAACGAGAACAGTGAGCGAAGGAGAGGGGGGACAAGCTCCAATCCCAGTTCCCGGTTTCAGCCCAGACTGCTACTATCCTGACGTGGAGTGATCTCATGGAATCGGATCGCTCATGACATTTCGCCCCGAAGGCAGCAATTCACCATGTGGTTAAAGCAATCGGCTATTTGGGCCTTCCTCTTGGGACTCACGATGTTGACTCAACCCGCAGTTGCGGAGGAACTGGCTCCGGTCGCCTCGGTCGAGGGAATCAGCGAGTACCGACTGGACAATGGAATGCGGGTCTTGCTCTTTCCCGATCCGAGCAAGCCGCAGGTGACCGTCAATTTGACGGTGTTTGTGGGTTCAAGGCATGAAGGTTACGGTGAAGCGGGTATGGCTCACCTGCTGGAGCACATGGTGTTTAAGGGGACGCCCGATCATCCCGAAGTCCCACGCGTGTTGAAGGAGCATGGAGCTGACTTCAATGGGACCACCTGGCTCGACCGGACGAACTACTACGAAACTCTCCCCGCCAGCGACGACAATCTGGAGTTCGCGATCCGGCTCGAAGCAGACCGAATGGTGAATAGCAATATCAAGGGCGAAGACCTCGCGTCAGAAATGACCGTAGTACGGAACGAATTCGAGCGTGGGGAGAACTCCCCGAGCCGCATCCTTGATCAGCGGATGTGGGCGGCAGCGTTCGAGTGGCACAACTACGGCAAATCGACCATCGGCAACCGGGCGGACATTGAACGAGTG
>CANJZR010000327.1 GCA_947479075.1 Planctomycetaceae bacterium | reverse complement strand
TATCGCAGGCCGGGGCCTTCGATCGAGGTATGCAGACTGGGAGCGATTACGCTGACTTCCGCTGCGGCGGACTTCACCAGACCGTTGTCAGCGGTGGAATGGACTTCGATGACCTGACGACCACCCGCGATCGCGGTCAGAGCGAGGCGGACGGGACGGTTCTCTCCTGGAGCCAGGTTACCCAGATCCATCAGCAGCCGGTCACCCTTGGCATGTTCCAGCCCGGGTGGCAGGATGGCCTCGACCTTAACGTTGGCAGCTGTGCCGGTACCGGGGTTGCTGATGATGAGGGTCTGTGAAGCACTCTCTCCGACCATCACCTCGGTGGCACCTTGCAGCGAGAGAGCCAGCATCGGCTCGGTCACGGCAAAACTGGTCGTGGCCGCACCGGTGAACCGGACGCTGGCCGACGCCGCCACTTCACCCCGTTCGACGGGGATAAACTTGACGTGGATAACTTTCTCGGCACCGGCTTCGATCTCAGCGAACTCCCACACCAGCTTCGCGTCGGAAGCGGCACTCGGCTCGGTGCTGATGAGACGAATGTTTCCCGGGAGCTGAGCCTCGACTTCGACCTGTTGAGCAGTGACGGAACCGGAGTTCTTCACGATCAGTTCACAGGCTGACTCCTGGCCGACGGTTACAGCCCCTGTCGAGCGGAACTCCACCGTGACGGTGGGAGTCTGGGTCACTGACGACGCAGCCTTGGGTGTGCTGGCCGCAGCTGGAACGACATGAGAGACAATTTCGGCATCCGCAGGTACCGCGTGCTCTTCGTGAGAGACCTTTGTCGCGACAGGAGATTGCGAATTGCTGCGTGTAATTGTCAAACGGCCGGACGACTTGGATGCTGGTACGAGAGCAGATGACTCCGCTTCTACGGCAGGTGCAAGCTCTTCTTTTTGAGGGGCATCTGCTGCAACGATTTCTTCTTCAGCGGCCTTGTCACTGGTCGCGTCAACACTGATCGGAGCATAGAGCTTCCCCTTGCGAGTGTTGACGACATTCACGCGGGAAGTAGGTTCGGAGGTCTCGGGCTCGGCAGGCTCTTCCTCCGCAGAGAGGGCATCCTTTGCAAACGGATTCTCTTCGGACTTATCTGAGAGAGATGCAGGAGCCTTTCGCGGCGGAACCGAATCGTCGGCCTGGACCTGCTTAATTGAAGAGCTTTCGCTGGACTCACCTGGAAGATCCAGATCGGCCTCGAACGACTCAACTTCCAGATCCGAAGACGCCCAGTCTGGCAGATCTTCAGTGGTGGATTTCGGTTTCGGTGGTGCGGGCTTCTCGATGGCGGCCGTCTTCACCGCCGGCTTGGCAGGTGGCTGAGGACGCGTGGCGACCTGATAGTCCTTGGGCGGTGCCGGTTTCACTGGCGGGCTGGGCTTGCGCGGAACCGTCTTCTTGACGACAGCGCGGGCCTCCTCTTCGGCCATTTCTTCGCGTTCTTCCTGCTCCTCAAGAGCATCGATATCATCGAGACTTTCCTCATCGAGTAACGACGCCTTGGCAGGTGCGCGGCTCTTCGACTGAGTGACTAATGCGGATTTCCCGCCAGGCGACGATTTCCCAGCGGTGGACGACTTACCGGTCGGCGAGGCATCGCTGGCCAGCGGGTCGGCCTTCCTCGTGGACACCCGACCTTCGTCGGCGTCCGATGTCATTTTCTGAACATCGTCAGCAGAAGGAGCGTCTGCGGCCCCCTTCTTCTGACTGTTTTTGCCGAACAGCTCGCTGTAGTTCTTGAGCTTGGAAGACTTTTCCGTCTTCTTGGGCTTCTCGGACTTCTCGGAATCGCTTGCCTCGGTCTTCGAGGAACGTCCCAGGCCGAAAAGCGATTTCGAACGCTCCTGAGCCCAGCTCGGAACAGCAATTCCAGCTGCAGCGCACAGCGCTATCGCCCATAGATACTTTCGCATCATCCGCTCCTTCGGCAATCCGTCGTGGATTGAGTTTCCACCGAGACCGTAACTCCCGGTGCGATCAGCGCACCAACAACGGGTCGGTCTCTGTCACTTAAATTCGGTCAGTGGGAATCTTCCGCATGATCCGAATAGTCAAACTTTGACGATTTTTCGGAATGTCCGCCCAATGTCAGACATCGACCTGAACAGTCGCACCGAGCGATCACGACTTACACGGTATCCGGGCTGACCGACTCAAATGGATCGCAGCAAGTTCGGGAAGTCTGCGGAACTGCGCTGATTGGGCGAGAGAACGGAACGCATGATGGGAGCGACGAACACTGTGACTTATTGAGAACGTTAGCCGAAACATTTCCTTGTGCGTCTTTCTCGCTCCCTTCTTTTGCACAGTTGGTACCGGCCTATGCTGCGTTCCATGCGTCTCTTTGCCTTCTCCGGCGAAAACCGCCTGAACACATTCGCTTTTCTAGTGATGTTGTTCGTGGTCGGGATCTTTCATTGGAATACCGACCCCGAAGCCTGCGGTAGCGATCCAATCGCCAGCGTACGTTCAGCCGCTCCAATGATGCTGGCCTCAATTCCCCGCCCAATTCCGGTCAAAGCGGAGATTCAGCAGGTTCTGGAACAGGTCGAAGTCCCCGAGATTGCGGGAACGGCCGTTGCATCAACAGCCAAGGTTGCACCAGGGGAACCAACTGCAATCTCCGAGCCCACCGAGGAAGTGATTCCGTCTCTCGAGGGGGCCGTACTGACGGGAAAAATCGCTCTGAAAGCGAGCCAGAAACAAATCGAGCGTGGCAAAGAGGTTCTGGCATCGATCAGTGATTATTCGGCTCAGTTCAAACGCCAGGAGCGCATCAACGGCAGCCTGCTCGATCCCCAGGCGATGAACCTCAAGGTTCGCCACGAGCCGCTCAGCTTCTATATGAAGTGGACCGAAGGCGACAAAGGTCGTCAGCTGATCTATGTCAAAGGCCAGCACGACGACAAAGTTCTCGTCCAGATTGGCGGCGTGGCCGGGCGTTTGACCGGGGCCCTGGCTCTGAGCCCCGACGATCCGCGAATTATGGCTGAGTCACGCTACCCCGCCACACGCGCTGGCCTGATGGAGTTGACCAAGATCATTCTCCAGTACCATGAGGATGACCTGAAGCGGGACAAAGGTTATGTCTGCGAAATCCGCGACGGCGAATCATTCGATAACCGTCCCTGCTACCAGACATCGATCGTCTATGAGAATCCCGAGATCAATCCCCACTACCACAAGTCGCTGATTCTGATCGATAAAGAGTATTCGTTCCCTGTCTGCGTGAAGAACTTCACCTGGGTGGAAGGAAAAGCTCCGACCGAACACGGAGACCACAACCTGATCGAGTCCTACTCGTACACCGGACTCCAGCTGAACAGCCAGCTGAGTGACAACGACTTCGAGAAGAAGAAGTACCGGATGCGGTAAGACTCCATGAGAATCGCCCCCGACCTCCGCCGTCATCACTGACTGCGGAGGTCGGTTGCATTTGCGAGCAAGGACTGAGGTTTCGTCACCTTGCCAGCTGATTGGTACGAGAGCCTTGTGGTCCGCAAACGGTGGATCGAAAGAGAATCGACGAGTTCTCCCACATACGTCATGATGTCCTCACCATCTTGGGGGGACGACTCATGCGGTATTTCGATCGGACAGCTGGTCACACACGTCACGTACGACAGCTGTGGTGCGGTTCCTTGATCTTGTTGATCGCTGTGGCGACAGCGCATGCCGAAGAACCTGCAGCGGCCAGGCGAATCTTCCTCGATGAGTTCCGTCCGCAGCATGAGTTGCGAGTCGAAGAGCACTTGCTGACGCGGGCGAAGTTTCCGTGCGTGAACGTGCATACGCATCCGGACAAGCTCTCTGATGAAGAGGTCGCGGAGATGGTCCGCGTGATGGATGAGTCGAACATCGCCGTGAGTGTCAGCCTGGACGGTAAAGCCGGGCCGAAGTTTGCCGAGCAGATGCAGCGGTTCGTGAAGAAGTATCCCGGGCGGTTCGTCTTGTTTGTCCGCATGGACTACATCGGTGACGGGAACCCCGACGACCCGCAGACCTGGGAGATGCATCGCCCCGATTTCGGTGTGCGGATGGCAGACAAACTGACGGAGGCGGTAAAGCTGGGAGCCAGCGGACTCAAGCTGCTCAAAGACCTGGGAGTGCTGCACAAGGACCTGAGTGGCAAGATCATCGCTCCGGATGATCCGCGATTCGATCCCGTGTGGCAGCGGGCGGCGGAGTTGGGAATCCCCGTTCTATGGCACTGCGCTGATCCGGTCGCGTTCTTCCGAGAGAACGGTGTCCGGAATGAACGCTGGGAGGAGCTGTATCGCCATCCCGAATGGGGGTTTCAGCATGTGGATCTGAGTCATCTGCCGCCGCCGGAGAAACTCCCGCCCGGAGTTCCTGCTGCTCATCGCCAGCTGATCGAAGCCCGCAATCGGGTCATCGCTCGCCATCCTAAGACAAAGTTCATCTGTGCCCACATGGCTGACCTGCCGGAGGATCTGGCCCAGCTGGATGAGTATCTGGTCAAGTATCCGAATATGAATGTCGAGATTTCAGCGCGGGTGTCGGAACTGGGACGGCAACCGTATACGGCCCGCAAGTTCTTCCTCAAACATGCGGATCGCATCCTGTTTGGGACAGATGGAGTCCCACCCGTTTCGGAGCTGATTCCGCACTGGCGGTTTCTCGAGACTTTCGACGAGGACTTCCCGTACGAAGACAACCCCTTCCCACCCCAAGGACTATGGAACATCTTCGGGATCGGTTTGCCGGACGAAGTCTTGAAGAAGGTCTACTCTGAGAACGCCGCACGGTTGATTCCCGGAGTGAAGGCAGCACTCGCAACGCAGAAGTGAGCGGCGGGAATTTCGTGCCTCCGAATATGTTGAGTGCAGGTCTGCTCACGAATTGGGCATCGCCTTCCGTCGAGCGTCTCGGTTGCTTGCCTGGAATCCTCGCAATGCCCCTCTTCATTGAATTTTCACGAAACTTCGGCG
>CANJZR010000326.1 GCA_947479075.1 Planctomycetaceae bacterium | reverse complement strand
GCGTATCGCAAGCTGACCGAGTCGTCACTGCTGGTCGATATCAGTCGCTGGCCCGACTCGAATGATCCGCAGCTCAAGGAACTCGGCGATCGCTGGCAGAAGATTCTCTGCCGTCAGGTGGCCTGGAAGATGGCTGTGGAGAAGACGATCAACTTCCACACCACGGGGGCCGAGCGGATGTCGATCTTCTCGGAGCCCGATCTGGTGTTGAAGCGGGTGCGTTCGCGGCTGCCCAAGGCGATTGCCGATATCCCGCTGCGGATTGATGTGGCCAAGCACTACCACCGACCGAGCGGTCGACTGCCCACCGGCGGACAGAATTTCCTGTACGACCCCGGTCAGCCCGCGCCGACCGAACTCAACGATGATGATCTGTTTCGGGCTCTCCCGGTCAGCTTCATCATCTTCCGCATCTATTCACAGGGACACGCACACGACAAGGAGCTGCACCACGCCCTCAACGCGGTCCTGGGGGACGCCACCGACGCTAAGACCAATATGTAAGCCCAGGTCCCCCAGCTGCGAGGAATCCATGCGATCAAGAGCGGCAGGCGTGAGCCTGCCGAGGCGTTGAGCGTAGAGACCGCCGGGAGAGCGGATCGACTGGAGTCGATTCACGCGTTGATTGCTATCAGATTGGGGACGCGCATCACCTCTCGGCAGGCTCACGCCTGCCGCTCTCTGAGGTGTGTTTCGATCTGTGATTCATCACTCGAGTTCACTGTCATTTCTTTCACCAGCCCACTCGTTGTGTTGCCGTTCTCCCGAACTCTGTTTACATGAGAATCTTGTCGAGGACCTTCGCCCCCTCCACTCCGGTCAGGCGGACATCGAGCCCCTGGAATTTATGGCTCAGGGCATTGTGATCGATACCCAACTGGTGCAGCATCGTCGCGTGCAGGTCGTGAACGGTGGCGACATCTTCCACAGCTGCGTAGCCCAGCTCATCGGTATTGCCGTAGGCAAATCCCCGTTTGATGCCCGCCCCGGCCATCCAGATCGACATCGACTTATTGTGATGGTCTCGCCCTGATGGCCCCTTATTGCTCTGGGCCATCGGCGTGCGACCGAACTCACCACTCCAGACAATCAGCGTATCGTCAAACAGGCCGCGCTGTTTGAGGTCACGAATCAGAGCCGCACACGCCCGGTCGACCTCTTTGGCCCGCAGCGGCAGCTCTTCTTTGAGTACGCTGTGATGGTCCCAGTCACGGTGATACAGCTGGATAAATCGCGTCCCTCGCTCGGCCATTCTCCGGGCCAGCAGGCAGTTCGACGCAAACGATCCATCGCCCGGCTGACAGCCATACATCTCCAGCGTGTGGGCCGTTTCGCCGCCGATGTCGACGAGCTCTGGAACGCTCGCCTGCATCTGGAAAGCCATCTCGTATTGAGCGATGCGAGTTGCGATTTCAGGATCATCGACGAGCGTTGCATGCTGCCGATTTAACTCATTGATGGCAGAGACATCGGCCCCCTGCTGATCGCGAGAGATGCCCTGCGGATTGGACAGGTACAGCACCGGATCGCCCTTCGATCGCAGCTGGACTCCCTGAAATCGAGAAGGGAGAAAACCACTGCTCCATTGCCGGGTGGCGATCGGCTGGGGTGACCGTCCGGGACCGGTCGACATCAGCACCACAAACCCCGGCAGGTTCTCCGCCTCGCTGCCGAGTCCATACGTCACCCACGCCCCCATGCTGGGACGCCCGGCGATCTGCGTCCCGGTGTTCATGAACATGTGGGCCGGGTCGTGGTTGATGGCATCGGTCGTCATCGACCGGACCAGACAGATGTCATCCGCCACCGAACCGATCTCAGGCAGCAGTTCCGACAGCTCCAGCTGGCAATTGCCGTACTTCTGGAACTGGAATACGCCTCCCTTACAGAAGAGTTTTTGCCCTTGCAGCTGGGCCAGCTGTTGCCCCTTGGTGAAACTTTCGGGCATCGGCTGACCATCCATTTCGGCCAGCTTCGGCTTGTGGTCGAAGAGTTCCAGCTGGGAAGGTCCGCCCGCCATCGTCAGCCAGATGACGCGTTTGGCCTTCTGCGGATAGGCGAGGTTCTGGATGACTCCGCGCGAGGGCTGAGCGGAGAGGTTCTTGCCTCCCAGCAGCGACGCCAACGCCACAGTTCCCAGTCCCTGGGAACCGCGATTCAGGAAAGCCCGACGAGTTTGCGTATTGAACATGGGTCAGGGCCTCGTGATGGTTTCATGCAGGTTGAGCAATACGCGGGTCATATGCGTCCAGGCGGCCAGTTCGCGGTGATCAATGTTGTCCGGAAGGGGCGCCGCACCAGTCTTGAGCAACTCATCTGCAGAAGCTGGAGCTTGCTCGTAGGCGGATTGCTGTTGGGCCAGGAGCCTGGTGGCGATCATCAACTCTTGGGGATTTGGATCGCGCTGAAGAGTCAGCTGCCAGGCATATTTGATCCGCTGTGACGTGTCTCCGTGGCACTCTTTCAGCACCCGGGCTGCGAAGACCCTGGCGGCCTCGACGTAGATCGGATCGTTGAGCAGAACCAGTGCTTGTTGTGGGATGTTCGACCGGTTTCTCTCGGCGACGCACTCTTCCCGGCTCGGTGCGTCGAACGCCAACAGACTCGGGTGCAGAAAGCTTCGCTGCCACCAGATATACAGACCGCGTCGGTACAGGCTCTCCCCTGAATCGGCAACCCACTCTCGCGTCGGGAAGTTCAGGTTCTCCCAGTAACGATCGGGCTGATACGGCTTCACACTCGGCCCTCCGATCTTGGGGACGAGTAGTCCCGAGATCGCGAGGGCATTGTCGCGGACTAACTCTGCGTCGAGCCGAAAGGGGCTTTGGCGGGCGCATTCGCGATTGTTCGGGTCGGCCGAGGCCAGTTCTTTAGAGGAGGTCGACACCTGTTGATAGGTGTCGCTGGTGACGATCAGGCGGACCATGTGCTGCACGTCCCACCCGCTGTCTATGAATTCGCAGGCCAGCCAGTCGATCAGTTCGGGATTGACCGGTGGTTCCCCCTGCGCCCCCAGGTCATCCAGGACACGGCTGAGCCCGGTCCCAAAGAACTGCTTCCACATCCGGTTCATCACCGTGCGTGCCGTGAGCGGGTTTTCGCGCGAGACGAGCCACTGAGCGAGATCGAGTCGTGTCAACTCGCGACCATCCGGATTTGGCGGAACCAGAAACGCCGGAAGAGCGGGCTTCACGACTTCGCCGGTCTCGTCCATCCAGTTGCCGCGTGGCAGAATGCGGACAGTACGTTTCTCCGGGTCACTGATGGAAACGATGCACTTGGGTAGAGCGTCGTAGTAGCGATTTCGTTCACCCTCGGCCTGAGTCAGTGCCTGCTGAGGAGCGTCCAGGCTCGTATTTACGGCCTTGCGGTAGTAGCTCTGCACAGTCTCCTTTTGCTTGGCATCCCAGTGGTCGGCGGGCTGCCTGAGCAAGTCGGTCACCTGTTGGGCCAGTTTCTTCAGATCGTCTGATGCCGTGGATTCTGCGGCAAACTCGGGCAGACTGACCGGATTCGACATGAGTCCCGCCAGCCATTGTTGCTGGGCTGCGTTGACCTGTTGTTCGATGAGCGAGTAGGCGGTCCTCCGCTCGGCGACAATTGCGTCCAGCTGGGCGAGTTGCGATTCCTGCTCGGCTGTGGTGACAAGCATGCCGTTCTCCCGCTTGCCGACGCTCAACTCCTTGATGTCGGCGAAGAACGCTCCCAGCGAGTAGAAGTCCCGCATCGTGATCGGGTCGAACTTGTGGTCGTGGCATTGCGAGCAGCCCGTCGTCTGCCCCAGCCATGCGGTCCCGATGGCTCGGACACGATCAGTCAGCATGCGCTGTTCGTAGTCTTTGGGCTGTGCGCCCCCTTCTTCCGTCGTCAGCAACAGCCGGTTGAACGCCGAGCCGACGCGGGTCTCCTGATTCGCATCGGGGAGCAGGTCCCCCGCGACCTGTTCAATGGTGAATCGATCGAAGCGTTTGTTCTCGTTGAATGAACGGATCACCCAGTCACGGTAGGGCCAGACGTTGCGGGGAACATCGCTGTGATAGCCGATGGTATCGGCGTAGCGGACGACATCGAGCCAAGTTGCCGCCATCCGCTCACCATAATGAGGGCTCTGCAGCAGTCGATTGACCACCTTGGCGTAAGCGTCAGGTGACGGGTCGTTCACGAAGTCGGCGACTTCCTGCGGTGTCGGCGGGAGACCGATCAGATCGAACGACAGTCGGCGGATCAGTGTGCGCCGATCGGCTGGCGGCGAGGGCATGAGCCCAATCTGGTTGAGCCGCTTGTGGACCAGGAAATCGACGGCGTTCACTCCCGCTGGAACCGCCATCTTGACGGGTAACTGGTACGCCCAGTGGGGCTCGTATTCCGCGCCTTGTTCGACCCAGCGCTGGAGTGTGTCGACCTGCTGAGCCGTGAGTGGCTTGTGCGCGGACTCCGGCGGCATCCGCTTCTCGGGATCGTCCGTCAGGATGCGGGCGATCAGCTCGCTCTCAGTCGGCTGGTTGGGAACGATCGCCCGGGAGGCAACAGCGGCCTCGCGAACATCGAGCCGGAGGTCCGCTTCGCGATGATTCGCATCCGGGCCGTGGCAGGAGAAACAGTGATCCGACAGAATCGGCCGCACGTCCCGGTTAAATCGCACTTCCCCCGGAACCGCAGCCCAGAGCCCCTCCTCGCAAACACTCAGCAACAACAGGATCGCCAGACAGCTAATCCGCCCGGAGAATTGCCAATCTAATAAGAGGAGTTTGTTTTGCATCCTTTGATCCTAACTCACTCCACGGCGAGGTTCTAGCATCGACGGCGGCTGATGTATCTATGTTAGGGATCGCATGACATCGGAAATCGGCTGCCGACGGGCCGGGCGGCAAAGTTCCGTCCCTGGCGGTTCTCCTCGCGGGAGGCTTCGATTGAAACTTGAACTCGATTCCGTGACGATGTTGAATCGGTTCGCGGCCAGACTGGGC
>CANJZR010000325.1 GCA_947479075.1 Planctomycetaceae bacterium | reverse complement strand
GAAACATCCCCCAACATGACTGAGCTCAAACAAGTCATGGCTGAGGAACAGCAGTTCCTTCGCTGAGGTCGGGGTCGGAACTCACGCGGTCCACGGTCGTGATTCTGCGACGTGGTGCCACGAGTCCAATCAGACTCAAGATGAAATAAACCGGGTCGACCAGATAGTCCCAGACATTCTGCGACTCCATACATTCCAGGCGCCAGGCAACACCGGTCACGAGCAACACCCAGCCAAACGCGTTTCCACGCCACAGTAACATCACCGCGAGACCGCCAACGACCAGTTCAATACCGGGCCAATGCCAGCCCAGGCCATACGGGTCAAATGCGCCAAATCCAGCTGCCATCGGGTACAGAATCAAACCCGCAGCGGCACCGAACCACAGACCGGCTCGCAGTGCCCGCTCATCGAGCCAGCGGCGACCGCAAAACGGGAACAGCGACACATTCAGCAGAATTGCCACGAGCGGGATGCTGAGGTTGGAGTTGAACCCGTGCAGCCAGCGGGCAATCGGCAGGCCCGCGACCGGGATCCAGGCCACCACCCCGACCAGCAGTGGCAACCAGCGTGGCCCGCGATCGCCGAACAGGACCTGCAAACCACGGGTCATCGCCCCCAGGACCGCAGCCCAGGCGAGCAGGGGATAATACCACTCAATCACAACGGGCCCCCATTGCTCGCGAGCGGCGGATTGCTCAGCTGATGCGCGACCCAGGCCTCATTAAAGGCGACATGGCGAACCTTCTTCATCTTCCAGGAGTAGACCAGATGAATCACACCATCGGATGACTGAGTCAGGTAGGGATAGGCAAAGAACTCACTGGCCACCCGATCGAGCACACTGATACGTTGCCAGTCGCGGATCCCATCGGACGAGACCGCCAGCGTCATGTCCTCCCGATTCTGCGTCGAATCGTTGAAAGCCATGAGCACCGACCCATTCGAGAGGCGTACAGCGGCCATACTGGAGTTGGGGTTGGGCAAGCTCAACGATTGAGGGCTGGTCCAGGTCAGGCCCGCATCGTGAGTTTCCTGGTAGCTGATTCGGCGAGCGGAGGTCAGGTTCCGCAGGTAGGCAATCGCATGCTGCGGTCCCATCGGCACGATGACAGGCTGGATAAATGAATGTCCCCCGGCCATCCGCGTCTTCGTGGCCGCCAGACGATCACCCTGCGGCCGCAGCCACAGCATCTCGGGAAACTGTCCCACAAACTCATGGTAAATCGGCAGACCGATCTCACCCGACGTGAGGCGTACCGGAGCAGCGCGGACAAGCTCACTGATGTTGAAGCACGGAGACAACGAGAGGCGATGACTCTGCTGCCAGGTGACTCCCTGATCCAGAGAGCAACGGGCGTTCAAGGAACTCCCGGACCAGCCTCCTACGGCGATCGAAACGTAAATCAGCCAGAGTCGTTGCTCCGCATCGGTGAACAGCAGGGCATTCCCGACCTTGCGGATATAACGATCCAGTTCCTCGGTCGCGATGGCCCGGTCCATGATGACTCGGGGGACACTCCAGGAAGTCACCTGACTCGGAGTCTCCGCTGCCGACGCTGTCGCGATCTTCGCCGTCTGACTCAGATCCGAGAGCCACACACCAACATCCTTTGCGCCCTCACGTGTGCCTGCATACCACGCACACGCCAGTGATCCCGGGCACACCTCACAGAGCGATGGACAATGGACATACCCCACTTCCGTTTCGTGCTCGATAAAACGGTCTTGAAACAGGGGTTCGTCTGGCCCACCAGTGGCGGGCGGAAGAGCGGCCAGCTGGAACGAGGCATCACCCGGATGGACCTCTTCATCCTCGCGTGGCCAGCACCAGAGAGTCGACGCGACAGCGGTTAAGAGAGTACGCCGGGTGAGCGAGGTCATTCTGTTCTCAGTGAATTGCGGCGTACGCTCCACTCAATATTTCCAGGACTTGTGCCTGAGTTTACTGAGAGCCTACTCCAGCGAAAAGGCTCTCAGCCACCGTGTCAAAACGATCACCATCTCACGATTGCACACTTCAGCGGGGAACGAGCGCCCCCGGCACCAGACCCACACGATGATCCTTCATCCCACGTCGATAGGGCTGCGCATCGGTGAATGTCGACCAGGTCGGCTGCTGGCCTTCCCACTCGTAGCCGACGATGTATCCGTCGGGATGCTTTTCCTGCCAGGCCTGCAACTGCTCGATGGAGTCCAGAACCTCAAACGGCTTGGTGAGCCGGCCGGGGAAGTGGTACTGCCCGGCATACACCCCTTGATGGGCGATGGGACGGCCCGCTTTCTCAATCTCGCTCAAGCGCTGCGAAATCTGATCGACGCTGCAGGTGCTGAAGTATTTGTCCTGCAGGGAGAAGTGCATCGCGGCGACATTGCAACACGCTGCCACGGCGACCCATTGCACGGCACTCGACACCGAACGTTCTTTCGCCCACAGAATCGCCACACCGCCCAGCAGAATCACGAGACCCCACTGCGGCGCAAAAGGTAAGGAGGTGACATACTCACTGGGGATCGGCAGCAATCGATATGTGCTCAACAGAGCCCCCAGCATGACCGATCCCCATCCCATGACAGCAACTTCCCACCGGGACGTGACTCGCACCTCAGCGACGACACGTCCCATCAGCAGAGCGATCGCAGGAAACGCCGGGAGGATGTAGTGAATCTGCTTACCACTCACGAATGACAGGATGAGCAGCGTGGCCCCGGCCCAGATCAAACAGAGTCGCACTCCGGAATCGACCGTCAGTCCCCGGAGAGACTTCCAGAATGTGCCCCACATCGCCCATGGCAGGAGCAGGAACGGCAGAATGGGTAGATACCACCAGAATGGTCGGCGGTGATCAAACGCGTTTACCATTCGTCCAGCTGTTTGTTTCCAGAGAATGGCTTCCCGGTACTCTTCACCTCCGAAGATGATGGCGGGCAGCACCCAGCAGGCAGCAACCGCGAGCCCCGTCGCAAACGCCATCGCAACACCGGCGTACCAGCGACCGATCCGCACTTCGGGGCTGCGTTGCTGCCACAGCGGTGCCAGTAACAGGACGGGCAGAGTGTGCACCAGAATGACTGGCCCCTTCGCCAGAATGCCCAGCCCGAGCCCCAGACCAGCCACCAGCCAGCCCCGCGTTTGTTGTCCGCGGTACGACATGACCGCACCGGACATGGTGATCAATGTCGAGAACGTGACGAGAGTGTCGAACATCGTCAGAGTCGAAAAGATCGACCAGAGCGCCATCGAGGCCAGTATCAGCGGTGCCAGCGCGGCGGTCCGGGGAGAGTCGGGCCAGAGGGCCTGAGCCAGCTTCCGGGTCCACCAGATCGAAAGCAAACCGACGAATGGAGCGACGGCCCGCCCGACCCAGTCGCTGATACCAAACAGCGTCCAGGCAATATTCACCAGCCAGAACAAGAGCGGTGGTTTGTGGCTGTAGACCTCACCGTTGAGATGCGGCACGATGTAATCACCGCCGTTACGCATTTCCCAGGCAACGGTGAGATATCTGGTTTCATCGATCGTCATCAGCGGGCGGGTATACAAACCCACTGCCATCAGACAGACACCCAATCCGATTGCCACCCAGAGTAAGTGCGTCCCGCGTTCATTGTTCTGGGGTACTGTCATGACCGAAGCTGCCTTGCGCGGAGGTTTGGATCTGAGCCACCTCGCGGCGGACCAGCATCAGATTGCGAACATAGACGAACAAGCCAGACAGCTGGCCGAAGATAAATACCGGATCCCGGCGATGAATCGCGTAGGTGAGCAGGATCACCCCCCCCGCCAGACTCAAATACCAGAACGCGACCGGGACCACGCTCCTGCCCGCTGATTCACTACAAATCCACTGAACCAGAAATCGCCCGGTGAATGCGAGCTGTCCAATGATTCCGATTCCAAGCCAGAGGCTCTCGACAGACATGTTTTCGCTTCCCTGACGAACCACGGCGGATGGAATTTACGCGGCCTTGCGAATCCGACCCGGCTGATCAGCAGCGGGTGCGTGGAGTGCATGATTGAGAATGTGTGTCTCGTCGGTCACTTGATGCAGCCGAGGCAGAGCAGTGAGTTCCTGCGAAACAGCCACTCGCGAACGATGAATCAGCCACATCACGCCGCACAAATCGACGATTCCCTGAGTCATGCGTCCCAGAGTCCCATAGTGTGAACGACCGCGGTCACGTTCCCGGTGATGGACCGGAACGGACTGGACGCTGCCGCCGGCTCTCAGGACGAGTGCGGGCAGGAACCGGTGCATGTGATTGAAATAAGGCAGGTGCAGAAATGTCTCGCGGAAGAAGACCTTCGATCCACATCCCGAATCAGGAGTATCATCCCGCAGCATCGCCATGCGGACGCGGTTGGCGATTCGAGAACAGAATTTCCGCCACGCGGTATCGTTTCGCTTCTGACGATGACCGGCAATCAGCTGGACGTTGCGGGTCGCGTGACCGCTCTTAAGTGCGGCCACCATCTCGGGAATGTCTTGAGGATCGTTCTGGCCATCCCCATCGAGCGTCGCAACGATTTCGCTGCGTGTGGCCCAGACTCCCGTCACGACAGATGTGCTTTGCCCGCAACATCTCTCATGCTGCAGCACGCGCAGCCTGGGGTTACGTCGCTGGACATCTCGCAAAATCGAGGGGGTTTCGTCGGTGCTGCCGTCATCCACCACCACGATTTCAAAGTCGAGGCGACCGGTCAGCGCATCATCGATCTCGGTCAGGAGACGCTCAATATTCCCCGCTTCGTTGTTCACGGGGATTACGACTGACACATCCATGTTTCTCTCCAACTGAATCAGGTCTCGTGCCTCCTCCTGAGACACACCCGACTCGGGGCGGGATTCTTTCGTGATTCACGCAAACGAGTCAATACCGATTATCATTTAGTCACCATATACCCTTATCCCACAATACGATACGCGCACAAAATATTAAGTATCCATTCAGAAACGATTCCAATGTG
>CANJZR010000324.1 GCA_947479075.1 Planctomycetaceae bacterium | reverse complement strand
CAGGAAGCACTGCTGAACTATTCTAAAGGGATTGAGCATTCTCCGGACATGGCTTTGCCCTATATCGAACGCAGTTCCGTGCTGATGGAAATGCAGCAATACAATGATGCCGCAGCGGATCTGGAGAAGGCAATTTCCCTCGATCCGAAATCTCCCGAGGCCTATAACAACCGGGGGGTATTGCTCCGCCTGCAATCAAAATACGAAGACGCCATTAAAGATTACACCAAGGCCATAGAACTGTTTGGTAAGTACTCATCCGCCTATGCCAATCGAGGCTTCGCACTCCGCCAGTTGGGCCGTTATGAAGAGGCCGTCGCCGACTTTAACAAGGCGCTCTCTCATGATCCGATGTCACACGAAGTCGCGAACGATTTTGCCTGGCTTCTCGCCACCTGCCCCGAGGCCAAGTTCCGGGATTCGGCCAAGGCCATTGAACTCGCCGATCTGGCCTGCAAGTCGACCAATCGAGAGGATGGCACGTACCTCGACACACTGGCTGCAGCCTACGCATCTGCCGAACGCTATGACGAAGCAGTCAAGACCGGCGAAGAGGCCCTCGAGCGACTGAAGAACGACAACCAGACGGTCGATGTCCACGCCCGCGTCGAGCTCTATCGCGCCAAGAAGCCATACGTCGAAGAGCTGTCCCCCAAGCCGTAACGGGGCCCCAACCCGTCGAAGACCTCTACAGCCTCCCGCTCCGCAACACGCCGTAAATCAACCAGATCCCGAGCATGCCGGAGAGTGCAAACACCGGTACCGAGATCCACGGTGTGGTGCTGGAAGTTCGGATGATCAGCGACGAAGAGACGACAAGCGACGCCACCACCAGCGCCACAACGACGCGATTACTCGATCGGTCGAACTCGGAGATCAGCCGATCGAGAGACCGGTGTTCCAGCTGGATCTTCAGGTCATCCCGGCTCAGTTTGTCGAACGTCCGGGCCAGTGACATTGGCATCGAGTGGAAGGTCATGGCCAGGGTTTTGATGTCCTGAGCCATCTTTCCGGCGACCCGCCGCGGGTCATAACGGCGTTTGACCAGTCCCTCCACAAATGGGGCCAGTTCGCCAGCCATATTAAATTTCGGATCCAGTCCGCGACCGACTCCTTCCAGTGTCACTGTCGCCCGGATCAGCAGCATCAGATCCCCCGGACAGCGCAGCCCGTGTGTCGACAGAATCTGCACGAAATCCTGGAGCATCCGACCGACTTTCAGCTGCTCCAGAGTAATCCCGTAGTAAGTCTCCACGAAGTCCTGAATATCAATCCGCAGCAGTGAGTGATCGAGGGGGCGAGATGGCTGTCCCAGATTCTGCACGGATCGCATGGCCAGCTGAACATCACTCTTTGACACCGCGATGATCAGATCAACCAGCAATTCACGTTTCTCGTCATCGAGGAAACCGATCATCCCATAATCAATGAGCGCGATCGTTCCATTGGGCATGATCCGCATGTTGCCCGGGTGAGGATCTCCGTGGAATATCCCGAGATCGAACACCTGCTTCATGTACAACCTCGCTCCTGCCGCAGCAATGACACAGGGATCGAGTCCGTACTCCCGCACCTTGTCCAGATCGTTCGGACGACACCCGTCGACGAACTCCATCGTCAGCACAGCTGAGGTCGTCAGATCTTCATAGACCCTCGGCACCAGCAGGTTGGGATCGTTGCGATACAGCCGACGGAACTGTTCCATCGTTCGTGCTTCCCGCAGGAAGTTGATCTCGCGGCGGATCGTCCGCTGAAAGTGCTGCACCAGACCGATCGGGTCGAAGACCTGCGATTCGGGAATCTGTCGCTCAATCAGCAGTGCGATTTCCTGCATCAGCGACAGATCGCGCTCGATATCCCGCTCGACATGCGGACGGCGAATTTTGATCGCCAGCAGAGTCCCGTCGAAGTGTCGTGCCCGGTGGACCTGTCCCAGTGACCCCGCAGCCAACGGTTCGGGATCAAACTCGGCAAACAGGACATCGATCGGGCGATGGAGCTCCGCTTCCACAAGTCGGATCGCCTCTTCTCCCGGAAAGGGGGGCACCCTCTCCTGCAGGTGCGACAGTTCCTCAATGACATCTTCGGGGACCAGATCGGGGCGAGTGCTGATGACCTGACCGAACTTGATGAACGTGGGGCCCAGATCTTCCAGAGCCTGTCGAATTCTCTCAGGCGTACTATGAGAATCGGCAGCTGGATCGCGTTGAGAAAAGAGGCGTTTGCCCCATTGCAGGTAACGTTTGAGCCCGATTCTCTCGATCAGGTCATCAAACCCATGGCGCAGCAACACACCCACGATCTCGCGACTGCGCGCCAGGTTCCTGAGGAACTTGAAGGGAGAGTACTCAAACGACACGGGGGCTGCTCGCGGGGGGCACCAGGAAAGACCGTTCTATTGTGATCTGCCAGACGACGGTCGTCCTGTCCAAACAGACAGAATTCCGAAATCGAGGCCAATCTCATGCCCGCTACGGACCGGTTCTACCAGCTTGAACTCAACATCTTCCCACAGTAGGACAGACATTCCTGTCTGTCCCGTATGAAGTGAGACCCCGAATTCACCACGGTCCCGACTGATTTGAGGTTCTCTGTCAAAATCATCATCCTCTCCGCATGTCTGCCACGCCTGCCCACCCCAGTCCGGAATCCCACGAGCCGATCGACTGGGGAGCCATCTCCAGCTACGACTACATTCTCCCGCCGGAGCTGATCGCCGCAGCTCCACTCGCGGAGCGGGATGCGTCACGCCTGCTCGTCGTCAACCGGGCCGAGCAGTCGATTACACATGCGTCGTTCCGCGACCTGCCAAATTATCTCCAAGCGGGCGATCTGCTGGTGGTGAATGAAACCCGTGTTGTCCCCGCCAAACTCAAGGGCGTCCGGGCCGCGACGGGCGGGAAATGGGAGGGGCTGTTCCTGGGCATCGAGGGGGCGGACCGCTGGCGATTGATCGGGCATGCGCGCGGTAAGCTCAAACCGGGGGAGGAGCTCAGCCTCTTCCCCGCGGAAAACCCCGACTCCCCGGAGCGGTTGAGACTGATCCTGCGCGAACAGCGCCACGAAGGCGAATGGCTCGTCGAACCCGTCGCCCCGGAGGGATTTCAGCTCGCGAAAGCGAACAGCGACGATCCCTGGGCCCTGGTGCAACAGCTGCTCGATCACTTCGGAACAGTTCCGCTTCCGCCATACATCGAGCGTACCTCAGCTGTGCCCGAGGACCACGAGCGTTATCAGACCGCCTACGCGAAGAACCCCGGAGCCATTGCTGCCCCCACGGCGGGACTGCACTTCACGCCGGAGATCTTCGAGGCCTGCCGGGCACGCGGAGTCGATGTGGCGAAGCTCACGCTGCATGTCGGTATCGGGACATTCCGCCCTGTGTCGGTCGAGCGCCTCGACGACCACGTCATGCACTTTGAGTCGGGCGAAGTCCCGGCCAGTACCGTTGAGGCCATAGAACGCACCCGGCAGCGAGGCGGGCGCGTCATCGCCGTCGGCACCACAGCTGTGCGTACGCTGGAGTCGGTGGCCCAGTCGGGTCCGCTGCGTTCCTGGTCGGGCGAAACGAATCTCTTTATCCGCCCGCCGTATCAGTTTCAGGCCGTCGACGCACTCGTGACGAACTTCCACCTGCCGAAGTCGACCCTGCTGGTGCTGGTCTCGGCACTCGCCGGTCGCGACCTCATTTTGGAAGCCTACCGACAAGCCATCGCCGAGCGCTACCGCTTCTTCAGCTACGGCGATGCGATGCTAATTGTGTAACTCCCCCGAAAAGAGAGCGGCAGTCGATCTTCGTTCCTACTTCAACTTCTCTTTGAACAGCGCCAGCATCCGGTTCCAGGACCGCTGATCGGCTTCGGCGTTGTAGCGCATGCCGTCGATCTTGTGCGAGTCGGCCGACTTCACCGTGAAGCTGTGGCGTGCGTTGCCGTAGTAGACCATTTCAAAGTCGGCCCCGGCAGCATCAAGAGCCGCCCGCACCTTCTGACAGGTCTCTTCGGGAATGAATGAGTCCTGGCTGCCATGGCAGATCAACAGGGTCACATTGTTCTTCTTCACCAGAGCAGCCTGCTCTGCGGTTGGAATCGGCAACGCCCCGTGGAACGAAGCCACCGCATCGAGATCCGCCCCATGCAGCGCCAGTTGAATGGAGGTCGAACCGCCGAAACAGTATCCGATCGCCGCCAGCTTGGTTTTGTCGCACTCGGGCTGTGAGGTCAGCACCGCCAACCCCGCCTGAGCCCGCTTGACCCAGCTGTCGACGTTGCCACGAACCTTGGAGGCCATTTCCCCGGCCTCTTTGGGATGCGCGGCCTGCTTCCCTTCGCCATACATGTCACAGGCGAACGCGATGTAACCCTCTTTGGCCAGCATCTGAGCCCGCTCACGCGCGTAGTCGTTCAAGCCCCACCACTCGTGAACCACGAGCACGCCGGGCCGGGCCCCCGTCACCGCATCGTCCCAGGCCAGATACCCCCGACACTCGACGTTGCCATCCTTGTAGGTGATCTCTTTGCTCTTCACTTCCGCGTGCAAAGCCGAGACCAGAACCAGCCAGCAACCGACCAACAGTGACATGTGACGCATCAACCAACCTCCGTGAATGAAACGAGCTCCGTGCCGACTCGTTACGGAGAGTGTGCCAAACTCGACCACGTTCCTTCAAGGGACCAGCTCTCTCCTTGCAGGCCCAAAGCCTGTCAGCCCGACTACAGGCGACATGAGGCCGTTTAGTGAATTCACCAGGCGGCCTTCTGGATTTGCAGGGTTGAGATGCCCGCATGCAAGACATCGGGCAGAGCCGCCATGAAGGGGGAATGCCAATCCGAAGGCCACTGGTGATCATGCCTCCATGGCCTGCGGCCCCCAACGGTTGCAAGCAACCGGGGCTACCCCGCTGTATTCGTCCCGTCACTCCTTCACTGCCGGCACTTTCTTGAAGGCCTGAACAGCCAACTGCTCTCCAT
>CANJZR010000323.1 GCA_947479075.1 Planctomycetaceae bacterium | reverse complement strand
CCGGTACGGCCCGACGGGTGGAGCCACAGCACGAGGCCGTACTCCTTGGGCTGCGTTGTTTCCGGCACATAGACCCAGTACTTGCGACCCTCAGCCCCGCCGATCTGCTCTTCAAGTCGTCCAGTCCGCGCGGGGACCTTGTCCTTCTCCGCTGGCTGCGCGGGGGCAGACGGCAGATCAAGCGGAACTTCGGGTGTCAGGGCAGCCAACTCCAGCGAGATCTCTTCGGTGGTCCCCTTCTCACGTCGCACTGAGACGGTCACGCGAGCCCCGACCCTGAGCTTTTCGACGGATGAAGCGAGCAAGAAAGCGCTGGTAATCTCCTGACCATTGAACTTTTCGATGCTGTCCCCGACCAGCAGCCCCGCCTTCGCTGCAGGTGAACCGGGGAAAACATACCGCAGAGTGACACCCTTCTGTTCGGGTGCCTGTGATCGCGCCGGGAGAATGCCCAGCATCGGCAGCTCCAATGGGGGGATCTCCGCGGCCAGCTTCATCTGGAGAGGCAACTCCTTGCCGTCACGTTTCACAACCAGACTCAGCTCGCTTCCAGCGGACAGCGGACCGAGTACGGTCTTCATCTGTGGAATTCGCTCAATTTTCTGGCCGTTGGCCTCGATAATCACGTCGCCCGGCTGCATGCCCGCCTGTTCCGCGGGTGAGTTCGGCCGGATGTCCTTGGCGATTGCCTCTCCCGACACCGGTCCCTTGTCTTCGTAGGTCACGCCCATGCGGCCGGGGCGGATGTTCTCGCCTTTGCGGAGTGTCGGCAGCTGGGCGATGATCTCTTCCAGCGGCACGGCAAATCCGATTCCCGCGTCATACCACTCGACACCAATCGACTCGTCGTCTCCCTGGGGAGACATCGGAACCAGGATGCCAATACAGCGTCCCTGTAGATCGACCAGCGGTCCGCCGTAGTTCGCGGGCGAGATCTTGGCGTCAGTCTGAACCGCCTTACCCCAGATTCGGTTGAGGGCACTCAGAATGCCGACCGACAGATTGGGAAAAGCCACGTCGTATGTTCGCCCCAGAGCGATCGTCCACTGCCCGACCTGCAGCTCCTTACGAGGGGCGGGGACCATGGGCACCAGACCACTCTGCTGAATTTTGACGAGGGTCACCTGCCGGACTAGATCGGAGGCGACCACATCGGCCGGGAACTTTCGGCCATCGCTCAGCGTGACGATGATCGAACTCGGCTTCGAGGAAAAGTTGAACGAGCTGGTAATGATCTCTCCATCGGGCGAGATGATTACACCAGTTGTGGGCCCGGTTCCGGCAATCAGTTCGCCGACAACATCCAGCCCACCGATGGTCTGAATCTGCACGATCGAGGGGTCGGCGATAGCCGTGGCGGCCTTGAAGGCCTCTTCTTCCAATGCCTCGACATCCGGGGCCTGTGCCTGCAGCGATGAGGTCAGCAACAGCAGGATCGCGCTGATCAACGCTCCCAGCCAGTGCCTGCGTCGAATATCGGGCCTCTGAGTCAGCCCCGTCGAAATCCAGTCGTTCACGCGTGCCCCTCCATACGCTGCCCCGCGAGCCCGCCGGGCAAGACTCGATTCTAGCAGCTGACTCAGCCAATGGGGACCAGACTTTCCGTTCAACCTGACGTACCGTTTCCTGCTGCTCCAGGTCGACCGCTTTCGGGATGCACCCATTCCGTACTTCCGTCGGCCCAGTGTTCTTTCTTCCAGATCGGGACGACTTCCTTGATGCGATCCATCACCCATTGCCCCGCCTCGAAAGCATCCTTCCGATGGGGCGTGCTGACCGCGACAGCCACCGCGATGTCTCCCAGCTCCAGGTGCCCCACCCGATGCACGACGGCCGCCTGAACGACCGGCCAGCGGGTTTGTGCCTCATCCAGCAGCTGGTTGATCTGCTTGACGGCCATCTCCGGATACGCCTCGTAGTCGAGAGACTCCGTTCGCTTCCCCGCAGTCAGCTCACGCACGGTCCCCAGAAACAACACCACAGCTCCCGCCTGATGCGACCTGACCTTCTCGACCACAGCAGTGTGATCGATGGCCGTCTGTGTGAGTTCGACCGTGCGTTGAGGTGAGGCCATCTTTCTGAGGTTCCTGACGGACATGTTCATCGGTGTCAGCGTCATCAGTCTGGCAACGAAGTTTCGAAGTCTCAATCTCGGAGCCGCTTCAAGTTTCGTCTTCAGACGAAGAATGAAACAGAACGAAATGTCTGTTCCCCGGCAATCCACAGTGGCACAGACATTCCTGTCTGTCCGAGCCAGAGGAGCAACTCCGAAGTCGCTCGGGATGGTCGAGCGGAATGCGATCGGGACATTACAGTCATCAGTCAATCCGGCCAGCAGTTGAGGCACCCCCACGACAGATCTCCACCTCCGCAGTAGCAAAACCTCGTCTCTCTCCAGATACTTCGCATGGCTCAACCATCCATCGCAGAGCCATCGCCAGGAAACGTCTCCATGAAGTTGATTGTTGGACTCGGCAACCCCGGACGCCAGTACGCGGGAACACGACACAACGTCGGTTTCGATGTGCTGCAGGTGCTCGGACAACGACTGGGCGTCGACCGTTGGAAGAGTCAGTTCGAGGCGGATGTCGCCGATGGCCGGATCGGCGATGAACGCGTGCTGCTGCTGGCTCCGACCACTTATATGAACCTCAGCGGCCGAGCTGTGAAGTCGCACCTCGTCTTTCATAAGGCCACCGCTGCGGATGTGCTCGTGATCTGTGACGACTTGAACCTGCCCTCGGGGAAGCTCCGTATACGAGGTTCCGGCACAGCTGGGGGGCAGAAGGGCTTGCAACATATCGTCGACCAGCTGGGCACGACCCAGGTGCCACGTCTGCGAATCGGGATCGGCCGTCCCAGTGCCCCCATCGATCCCTCCGATTACGTTCTCGGTCGCTTCTCCGCTGAGGAGCGTTCCGGCATCGATACCGCCTGCCAATCCGCCGCTGATGCCGTGGAACTCTGGGTGAAGCAGGGGCTGGCCGCCGCGATGAACAAATTCAACATCGGCGACTCCGAGGGACCGGCGAAGAAATCCCCCCCCCAATCAACTCCCGATCCGCCGCCAACGTAACCGCGAACCTGCCAGACAGGTCCCTTGTCCCACTTCCCGCAGCCATGTCTTTGACATCAGCTCCGGAAAACAGCAAGATACCCTCTCCGGGCGATTAGCTCAGTTGGTTAGAGCGCCACTCTTACACAGTGGATGTCGTGGGTTCGAGTCCCTCATCGCCCACTACCCGGCTAGGTGAAACACTGGTTTTCCAGCGATTTACCTTGCCGGGTGTTTTTGTTTGCGAGTCCCTGCGGGGTCGTACGGACGGTTGCTGCGTCGGATTCTGCGTCGGATTTTCGATACCCGACGCACGCTCAAAATCTTCTTCCGTTGTTTGCAGATAGTGCCGCTGTGCCACGGTGATCGAATTCCCGATCCAGTCGCAAACCGCCTTGATGGGATGAATCTTGGCAAGATCGGTTTCACAGCTGGCCCGGAGATTGTGAAACAGCTTCGGCCAGGGCTTCACGCCTGCCCGGTTGATGATCTTGAGCAGTCGCGTTCGTAGGTTTATGTTGGAATCCCGGTAGCGTGTGATCGCGAACTCACTCTTGTCTCCGTTCAGTTCATGAGCTTCTTCCAAGTAAGGGCGCAGCTCTGGGAAGATCGGGACTACCCGCATGGCTCCCCCTTCGTGATGCTCAGTCTTGCTTGATCGTACGGTCATCCTGGATCGTTCCCAGTTCACGTCATCCCAACGAAGGGCGAGATGCTCGCTGGGACAACGCAGCCCGGCAAATCGGCTCAGTGCGAACAGGAGACGCCATTCCGCGTCCGGGCATGCGTCCAGAACCGCTTTGGCTGTGGCTTGAGAGATGTAGGCTTGCCGCTCCTGATTACCGCCCGTGGTGGTGGGAATATCGCGTTGCTTAAACGGATTGGAGTCGATCAGTTCCCGGTCGAGAGCGTCGGCGAATAACTGTTTGGCCACTCCGCAGGTCCGCCGGACAGTGTTCTCTGCCAGCCCCTCACCGATCAGGTATTGCCGGAACCCCTTGGCAGACGACTTTGTGATGGATCGAAGCGAAGCGGTTCCCTCAAAGTAGGTCAGCAAATGCTTCCGAGTCCGCTTCCAGACCGTCTTCGTGGATGGCTTGGCGTCGTTCCGGCTGTCGATGTATTCCTCGATAAATGCTTCCAGGCTGGATGAACCTCGCGAAGCCACCAGCCCCACGCTGGACAGCTTCGAGTAAAGAACCGGTTCCAGCTTCCGGACGTATTGGGCGGTTTCTGGATCAACGGGTAGCTTCGAGATCACGCCGATCAACAGCTTCTCGATATGCACCTTCAGCGTCGCAGCGTTCTTAGCTGTCATCTTGCCGAGATAGACTGTCTTCCGGATTCCCGTGGGGTCGGTGAATTGGAGCTTCCGCAGTCCCTTGGCATCGGTCGAGATACTGGCCATCGGTTACTTCCCCTCTTTGACGGGCTTACGCCCGAGTGTGATCGTCAGTTGTAGACATTCCCCCAAGGCGTTCATGGCTTCCATCGAAAGCCCACGCTGGCCCAAATAGAACTTGCTGAGGGTTGATTCGCTGATGCCGGTTTCTTTCATGATGCGGTAGCGGGTCAGGCCGGAATCGTCGATGGCCTGACGCAGTTGGTCGGTCAGCAGACCGATAGGTTTCTTCGACATGGTGGGGTCCTTGAATGCTAGTCGTAAGGAATAGTAATGAGCTCGGTTTATGGATGGAAGGGGATCTCGATCGATTCTGCCTGTTGTTGCGTCTACGTCTACGGAATCGCTCAAACCCGAAGGGTTTTGGGGCTACCGTAGACGGGCGATAGTTGAAACCGTCGAGTCGGCTGGCCGGGCTGACCTTTGGGCGATGATATCCAAGTCCCTACACCAGCATTCACGAGTGATTGTAAAGCCTGTTCAGCGTCACCTGGTTCCTTCAGCCAACGGCAACCTTGCTGAACATCGCGGG
>CANJZR010000322.1 GCA_947479075.1 Planctomycetaceae bacterium | reverse complement strand
TCACGAAATGGGCCGCACTCCCGGCGATCAGCTGCCCAATGGGAAATTGGGTGATTCCAATCGTCCGAATGGGGCGGATCGAGGAATCGATCACCGTTCCCCCCGCGGTCCCGCGGGGATGGATCGTGAGCGACCAGCTCGTGGCGGAAAGGCCGACGTGGGTCAGACACCCTCTGTCGTGGATCGGGCACGTGAGGTGGAGAAGGATGGTAAATCGAATCGACCTGATCCTTCGAAGGCCCCCGAGCCAAACGATCGTCGCGACGCTGCAGCTGCCCGCCAGGCAGAGATTCGGCAGAACGCGCTGGGACGTCGGCAGGGAATGGAAGCAGCGGGTCGGGAACGGGTCGCGCCCACACCGGATGCGGTGATCAATGCGCCCCCTCGAGGGAAGGATCGCACTCCACCGAATGACGGTGTTGTGCGTGAGCGAACGATTCGGGAACGAGACATCTCTCCCCGCGTCGACAACCCCTCGGTGGGGACTCCACGCCAGCCCGTGGAACGGGCACCGCGAGTCGATCGAACTCCAGTGGAACGAGCCCCTGTGGAACGTCCTACCCGGCAGTTCGAACGACAGATTCCAGTCGACCGGGCACCCCGTCAGGTGGAACGACATGCTCCAGTCGACCGAGCACCCCGCCAGATCGATCGGGCTCCCGTTCAGCGTCAAACGCCGGTTGAGAGACATGCTCCTGTTGAGCGAGCTCCACGTCATCCCGGTGGAGGCGCTGGTGGAGGAGCAGGGGGAGGACGACATCGGAAAGGTCAAGGCTGATTGACTCTGTTGATACTTGATCTCCAGACACCAGTCGACACTCTGAGAGAGCTGCCCACCCGGGCAGCTCTCTTTTTTCGTCGTCCGATCTTTGCCACACCGTCAGACGGACAACTCCCTGCTGTCCAGGCGGGGTCTCACCCGAACGTCGGGGCAGTTTACTGGTGCCTGACATGGGTTCTGCTGGCTGATTGTTTTCAATGGCGGGGAATGTGATCTAATGTGCGTGACATATCCCTTTTCGTATCGTTCGCCAGATGTCCGAAGTCACTCCTCAACCAACCCAACAGCCATCGGCTCCTGTTGAGCGCACACCGCTCCCGGACCCGTTGCGCCGGAATTGGGTCTGGTTTAGCGCTCAGCAGATCGCGCAGTTCTTCTTTACGATCTGGTTTCGGATGCGAGCCTTCGGGATGGAGAATCTCCCCCAAGGCGGGGCGCTGCTGCTGATCAATCATCAGAGTTTTCTTGATCCGCTGATGGTTGGGTTGCCGCTCCCTCGTCCGGTCAGTTATGTGGCCCGCGATAATCTGTTTCGCATTCCCATGATGGGTTGGCTCCTGCGGCGAACCTATGTGATCCCGATCAGCCGAGAGCGCGGCGGAACTGAAAGTCTGCGGGAATCGATCCGTCGATTGGAACATGGTTTTCTCGTGGGCATCTTTCCCGAGGGAACACGCTCCACCGACGGAAAGATGCGTGAGATGAAGCCGGGCTTCGTTTCACTGGTCCGCCGAGCGAAGGTCCCGGTCATCCCTGTCGGAGTGGCGGGAGCGTTTGAGTCTTTCCCTCGCGATGCAAAGTTTCCCCGTCCGGGTAAGATCCGCGTGGTCTTCGGCCAGCCGATGGATCCCGTCCGACTGGCTGAGTTGTCTCAGCCAGGGCGGGAAGCCGAACTTCTGGCGTGGACCCGGGAATCGATGCAGGTCTGCCTCGATCAGGCTTATGCGCATCGACAGTAGTCGCCCAGTGCTTGAAGCGAGTCTCCCTTCCGTCTGGAGCATGCGATGTCGGTCCCTGTGGTGATTGCTCTCGGTGGCAACCTGGGAGACGTACGATCAACCGGAGAGTCGGCGCTGAGGCGACTCCACGAAACGTCTGGCCTGGAAGTCGAACAGGTCAGCGCGTGGTACTCGACCGAACCCGTCGGCTGTGAAGGCCGGTTCCTCAATGCAGCAGCACGTCTGCGTTGCGAACTGACGCCGACCCAACTGTTGCAGCGGATGTCTGAGGTTGAGGCGGAATTCGGACGACAGCGGACCGGTCATTGGACACCGCGGCCCATTGATCTGGATCTGGTCGTTTACCGACTCTGGCGGGTTGACCATCCACGTTTGCAGGTGCCGCATCCTTTCTGTTGGAGTCGGCGATTCGTTCTCGATCCCGTGTGCGAGGTGGCTGGTCAGATGCTGCACCCAGGTCTGGGGGTGACGTTCGATGCACTGCGTGCCAGGCTCATTCCCCGGCCATTGCCGGTGTCGTGGTCAGGTGATCTGGCGAGGGATGCCGTTGTGGAAGGAGAGATCCACGACCGGTTTGGCACGCTCATTCGATGGGTGGAACCCCGGGCGCATTATGCCGTGCGATTTGTCTCTCCAGAGATCGCCGCTCGGGGATCGTTCGAGATTGCAGTACCTGATGATCTCAGCGAATCTCGCCGAATCGTCAGCGAGACGTTGACTGCTCTGCTGGATGAACCGTTCGTGGCCGATAAGTGAGCGTCATTCTTCCTGTCCTCCTGTGGCAGCCCGGAATGCCGCCCCGATGGCCAGGAAAAACCAGAGGATGTCGAAGGGGCCGAAAAGTAAGCTCAGATTGGGCTTGGCGAGTTCCTGAATCTGCTCGGCACCTTCGTCCAGAATCTCCTTCTTCTTCGCGTCAGGTACGTCATCCCATTGGGCTTTTGCCTGATTCCAGATTTCCGGGGGGTATTGCTGAGAGAGTTTCTCCGGTTCGAACACCTCCTCGTCCACCTGGGCGGGCGTATTTGGAGGTCCCGCAGCCTCGGCGTTCGGTTGAGCCGCTTTGATTTCCTCGGCCAGTGCGGCAATGAAGATGTTCTCATGGATGGCAGGTATGTTCTGGGCCTGCAAGTTTCCCAGTTCCCTCTGGATGATCAGCTGAATGCCAGCGATCTTCCCCACAATCAGGGCCAGGATGGCGACTGCGACTGCTGCCAGGCCTGGTCCGAGCCCATGGTCCCACTGGTTAGCGCCGAAGCGGACTCCCACACCCGACAGGAAGCCGACAAACACTGCGACATAACCGATTTCAAATCCCGTAAAGTAGATCAGCCCCGCCCAGATCGCTGCCCCGATTAAGCCTCCGATGAGACCCGTTCCCGCCATCATCAGGTAGTGCACGACCAGCGGCAGCTCCCGCCCCTCTTTCGAGCGCTTCCGTTCGCCGATTTCTTCCGGTGCCTGCTTCTTTTTCTTTTTCCTTACGATCGGCGGCAGTTTGCCGGGGCTGTCCTCAATGTCACCCAGATCATTCAGCCAGTCATCATCAGCTGGCACAGGCTTGGACGCAGGTTTCTTCTCCACGCGAGAGGGAATCGAGGCGACGGGTTTGGATCTGGATACAGTTGTCGGGCTGTCCTGATCAACGGAAGTCTCTGAAATCGCGGCGACGACAAATGGTTCAGCGCATTTGGGGCATTTGATTTTCTTACCCTCAAGCTGGGGGTTACCGAGTTTCAGTTTCACTCTGCAAAACGGACATCGACATATGATGTGTTCTGACATGAAATAACTCACTTGATCAAGAAGATGGGATGTATTGATCAGTAGTGCTCACGCTATCCGGCAATTCGACGATTCACAAGCGCGACGTAATACCATGAATATTCATGGAGAGGTTGGTCGATCTCGCACCACTCCGGGCTGCCACCGATGCGAATCAGACCTTGCCCGAGTAAGCTACCTGCATGACTGACAACTCCTCACAAACTGGCGATCGTCCCGTCCTGTTCCCCCCTTGGCGTGTGGGATTGGGACACGATACGCATCGACTGGAGGCAGGGCTGCGGCTCATCATCGGTGGGATTGAGATCCCGCACGAGAAGGGTTTCGTGGCTCATAGTGACGGGGATGTTTTGCTGCATGCGATTACGGATGCAATTCTGGGAGCACTGGCGCTAGGAGACATCGGCGAATGGTTTCCTGACACCGATCCTCGATATCGCGGGACCGATTCATCGGTCTTCCTGCGAGAGGCGGTGCGTATGATGGAAGAGCGAGGATGGCGAGTCGGAAATGTCGACTGCACAGTCTTCGCCCAACGTCCCAAGCTCAGCCCGTACAAGCGGCAGATCGCCGTCCGCGTGTCTGAATTGCTCGGTGTGGATGGCAGCTGTGTGAATGTGAAGGCGAAAACCGGTGAGCGGGTCGGACCGGTGGGGCACGAAGAGTCCGTCGACGCCTCAGCTGTGGTGCTGCTCTATCAGGCCTGAGCGGCGAGCTGCGTTTTCGGTGACAACATGAGCGACGAGAGACCGGTCTCTTGGCCCAGGACAGACAGGAATGTCTGTCCGACTCCGTGCAAAACAATTTTGAATCCGCATTAAAGCGTAAAGAACCGCGGCATCTGAACGACCGCTTTGATTTCCTGCAACTGGATGCGTGGTTCGACGGCGACTCGGCGCATGTCGAACTTGTCAGATCTGTAAGTGGAATAGCCGGGATAGAAACTGAACGCGTACTGGTAACCCGCTTCCCGGGCGAGACTCATCGAGTCGGCGTTGAAGGACCAGGGCTGTCCGATCGGATAGCTGAAGACGGTGATCAGTTCTCCCAACTCCTGCTCGATACGCTGCTTAGACACCATGATCTCTTCGCGTTGCTGCTCGAGTGTGCAGGCCGAGAGGACGGGGTGAGTGATGGTGTGTCCGCCGAAGTCGATCCCGCCACGACGCATCTCACGCACCATGTCCCAGGTCAACCAGGGAGCTGTCTCGGAGTTTTGTGGGGCGCGTCCAGTTCCCGCAGCTTCTGCGAGATCGTTCAGCAGCTTCTGGAGCGAGCTGGGCGGAATTAGTTTGGCCAACCGCAGCAGGCGATGAATCGACAACTGCAAATGCCCGTTCGTCAGTGGTAAGGGTTCAAGTTCCCACGAATCAGGCAGCTTCAGCTCAGATCGACCCGAATTCTTCACGATCCAGGCGATCTCGTCCCACCAGGAGACCAGACGGTCATCGAGGAAGCCTGTTGTCAGGAAGATCACGG
>CANJZR010000321.1 GCA_947479075.1 Planctomycetaceae bacterium | reverse complement strand
GCATTGCGGGCTTTTATCATTCATTGACCGACAAGTCAAAGATTTCTTTGCAGAATCGTCCTCAGGCTGACTTGATTGCCATGGCCATATGCCGCTGCCGTAGTGCTGCCGTTTTTACGCAATTAAACACTGTGAGGATGCAGTCGCGGGGTCGCCCAGATTACTTGCAACCTTTGGGGCCGCAGGCCGTGGAGGCTTTTCGTGTGTCGGGTATCATGCGTGAATGAGCTGGGCAGCACGGGTTGGCTCGCTTTGGAGTCGACCCGTGTGCGTCAGCAGCAGAGGCACTTGTGATACGAGCCCACTCCAGTATAGCCTCTTGTGGCCAGCCACACCGGGTAGGCCACCGAGCCGGCCAACCGCTGCCACCCCGCCGGAGACCGTCAATAATGCTCTACTGCTTGCATGAAGGAGATGAGGCAGAGCTCGGCGGGACTCGGTCCGACTGGTCATCTCTAGAGTTGATGATCGTTCAAGGAAAAAAACAGATTCCATTGAGCAACTGTCGTCGGGTGAGTGCCTTTGCGTATTCCAGTAGCGTGTTTCTGATAGAGGAGACGGCCCACTCTTGTGAAACGGCTCGAGCTGAATTCTATATCAACGAGAATGGGGAGTTTGTTTTTCGCGGAAACGCAGCAGCAATTAAGTGGCTTGAAGAGCAAGTCCATATGTTTAAAGACGCGAACCCCCATGTGCATGCACATGTTGATAGTGTCGGTTTTGAAAGTGTGCTGGATAACAAAAGTCTTGCCTTGGTCTTTTACATGGAGGAGGAGTTATGAGCTACGGCGGGGTGGCCCGGACGCCGCTTTGGGCGTCTGGGTGCGGAGCACAAAAGGGACGACGCACTGCAGTGATCCACGATCGCCGGATGTGAATCGTCGCTGAATGCGAACTGCCACTCTTGATCACGGCTTTCAGCTGGGAAACATATCACCGCAGAGGGCCGCGGAGGATCGCAGAGGGAAGAGGAGGAGACTTTACTTTCCATCCTCTGCGTTACTCCGCGGCCTCTGCGGTAAATCCTCTTAATGAATTGCCTTTTGCCTGACGGATCAGGCGGAAGCCTGACCTACCCGAACTTGGCCTCTCATCCCGTCCATAGTGACTGCATCACTTGACCTCGGTTTAACTGGGCCGGGCGTCCCAGCCGGTCGCGAATTTCGGCTTCCGGTTCGATCCCCAGCATATGAAACACCGTTGCTCCCACATCGTCCGGTGTGAATGGAGTTGTCGTCGGGTAGGCTCCGATCTGATCGGATCGGCCGATGACCTGCCCGCCGCGCACACCTGCCCCAACGAACAGACCGGAGAAGCAACCGGCCCAGTGGTCGCGACCAGGCTGGAGTCCGGCGTTCGCCAGCGGCGGCAAGCTGATCTTGGGGGTCCGACCAAACTCGCCCAAAACCATCACCAGCGTTTCGTCAATCAGTCCGGTCGCTTCCAGATCATCCAGCAATGCGGCCACAGCCTGGTCGAGAGGGGGCAGTAGACGATGCTTCAATCGACCGAACCCATCTCCATGGGTATCCCAAGTCTGTGCATTGCCCATATTCGCCTGAACAATCGGTACTCCCGCTTGCACAAGTCGTCTGGCCAGCAGCAGCGATTGCCCAAAGGTATGTCGACCATACTGATCTCTGATTGAGACCGGCTCGCTCTCCAAATCAAACGCGCGCGAGATCCCGCTCGAAGTCAGAATCGAAAACGCTTGCGACTGATTCCCCTGCAGACGACCACTGGTTGCCAGAGCGTCCAGTCCCTGCTGCTGGCGATTGATCTGGTCCAGAAGTGCTCGGCGACTCTCCAGGCGACTCTGGTCGACTCCGGACATCAAACGCAACCCTTCGACGTGAAAGTCTGCCGCATTGGGATCACGTCTGATCTGCCAGGGATCATGCCTTGGCCCCAGGAATCCGCCATGCTGCCCCGGCCAGGTGAGAGGTCCTTCAGTCAGATGCACCGGGAGATGAACTCCAGAAGGAATGCCGTCTTCCCGTGGTCGCAGGTAGTCGAGTGCAGCTGCGTAACAGGGCCAGGCTTCTCTCGATTCCTGAGTTTCGACAATCTGCTTCTGTCCCGTCAGGAAATGATGCGTCGAAGCGAAGTGACGGTTGTCCCCGTGAGCCAGACTCTGCACAAGTGCATACTTGTTGGAGCGGGCGGCCAGCAGTGGCAGGTGTTCGCAGATTCCCAGCCCCGAAGTGCGTGTGGCGATCGGGTGGAACTCTCCCCGGACCTCGTCGGGAGCGTCCGGCTTCATATCAAACATATCAATATGACTTGGTCCGCCCGTGAGGAAGACCAGTATCACGGACTTGGGAGTCGTCGAGACCCGGCTCGTAGGAGCTGCCACTCCGAATCCGGGCAGAGCGGAAAGTCCGACGCCGAGCAAACCCGAATAGCCGACCTGCAGGATATCGCGACGAGTGGAGTTTGTCCGGGGGCGTTGGTCAGAGCCGCTCAAGTCCATCGCGATGTTTTCCCCTCGGATGCCCGAAAACAAGACCCCAGATGTCTCGGAGAATCAGTATCACACGTTGTTCGCATTGTGGTCAAGGCGGGGTGGCCCGGTTGACGCTTTGGAGTCTACCGGTGTGCGTCAGCGCCAGAGGCACTTGTGACGCGAGTCCACTCTGGGATAGCCTCTTGTGGCAAGCCACACCGGTAGGCCACAGAGTCGGCCCTCTGCTGCCACCCTGCGACGGCGAAACAGATTCTTGAATTGGACTCACAATGTTCCACCTCCCGGCCATTCAATCGGCTTTGCGTCAGTTCCCGTTTGCGGGCTGGTTGTTGTTTGAGTTTCGCGGGTCAAACGTGCTGGCTCGGCGGATACTCGACATGGGAGAGATGCCGCTGACCTCGCGGCGGTTTTTGTACTGGATCCCGGCGGAGGGGACGCCGGTCAAGATTGTCCATCGGATCGAGGAGTCGGCGCTCGATCACCTGCCCGGCGAAAAGATTGTGTACCTCAAGTGGCAGGAACTCGAAGCGGCGATCAAAAACGTCGTGGCCGGAAAGTCGCCGGTTGCGATGGAGTACTCACCGGGGAACGGCAACCCTTACATCTCGAAAGTCGATGCGGGCACCATCGAACTCGTCCGCAGCTTCGGGGCCACGGTCGTTTCGTCGGGCAATCTGATCCAGCTGTTCGAAGCGACCTGGGATGATGAGCAGGAGGCAACGCACTTTGCAGCTGCGAAGGTGACGGATGCGGCGTATGGCGTGGCATGGAAATTCATTGCCGAGGAGGTCGAGAAGCACGGCGGTGTCGAGGAGATTGCTGTTCAGCAGCGGATCATGGACTTCTTTGCCGAGCAGGGGACCACAACCTATTCACCGCCGATTGTCGCACGGAATTCGCACAGTGCTCTGCCGCATTATGAAACGGGGCACGGCGAGGACACGCGAATCCAGCGGGATGATTTCGTCCTGATCGACCTGTGGGCCAAGCTCAACCAACCCCGCGCCGTTTACAGCGACCTGACCCGTGTCGGGTACGTGGGCACCACGGTTCCGGAGAAGTTCAACCAGTTCTTCCAGATCGTGGCTGCGGCACGCGATGCGGGTATCGCCTGCGTTCAGGAGGCCTTCGCATCTGGGAGAGAACTCTCGGGCGGGACGGTCGATGATGCAGTACGAGCGGTGATCGAAAAGGCGGGTTATGGCCCGTACTTCACCCATCGCACCGGCCACAACATCGGCCAGGAAGTCCACGGCAACGGTGCCCACATCGACAACCTGGAAACCCGCGAGGATCGTCTGCTCATACAACGGACCTGCTTCTCGATCGAGCCGGGGATCTATCTCCCGGGTGAGTTTGGTGTGCGTCTGGAAATCGATATCTACATCGACGGGAAGGGCACGGTCCACGTCACCGGCGGCGAACCACAAACCGAGATCGTGGCGATTCTCAAACGCTGACGGTCCTCACAGCCACACCTCACAAGCCCGCGACTCTTTGTCTTAATCTGCGTAAATCTTTTTAATCTGTGGATCAATTCTCCTGGGCTCATGTCGCAAATGGGGCCGGGGAAAATGTGTCCACAGATTAAGAGGATTTGCACAGATTAAAGCAGGATAGATTTTGTGTTATCGAGAGTGTTATCAGTTGTCGAAAGGGCGCGGCTCGCGGTTGTGGTCAGAGCTTATTTCCAGAGTCCCAGCATTGGTCCCCAGTGCGGGATGAACACCACACATCCGACCAGCACGGAGGTCATCGCCGCCACCAGCACCGCTGCAGCTGCGGCATCTTTGGTGATGCGGGCGAGTTCGGTGTGCTCGGGGCTGATCAGGTCGACGATGGCCTCGATGGCGGTGTTGAACAACTCCATGCCAATCACGAGACCAATCGCCAGAAACAGCGCTGCCCATTCGAGTAGCGACACCCCCGTCACTGCGGCGAGTGCGACGACAAGTACGCCACAGATGCTATGCACCCGCATGCTCGACTGCGTACGGAACGTCTGCGACAGACCCTCGAACGCCACCGCAAACTTACGGGACCACGTATGGGGCGGAATCGATGGAGTCATGAAGACTATCTCCGGGCAGCAAGACGATCGGGCCGATGCCACTCCCCGATTGTGACAGAATCAGGGCGAATCACGTCCCACTTCCGACCGGCCCATGATATCGAGACGGTGATTTTCGGGACCGGCTTGCCAGAATCGGCGCGGCGATTAATCATGAGGCCACTTCATGCCTTCAGCAAGACTGTGAGCCGCCCATGGAATGCCTCCTCGACCGATTTCTGCGTTACGTCCGCATCGACACCCAGTCGGACGAAAAGAGCCCGTCGCTGCCGACGACCTCGAAGCAGCTCGATCTCAGCCGACTGCTGGAGCAGGAGTGCCGTGAACTGGGACTCGACGATGTGTCGATCGACCAGCACGGTATCGTCATGGCGACGATTCCGGGGACGGTGACGCACGATGCCCCGATGATCGTGTGGAATGCGCACGTGGACACCTCGCCCGAGTACTCAGGTACCAACGTCAATCCGATTGTACATAACGACT
>CANJZR010000320.1 GCA_947479075.1 Planctomycetaceae bacterium | reverse complement strand
GATATCGCGTTCCTTCCGGATGATTCCCCTTTCCCTGAGACATTGGCTGGCAGGAGTGAGATGAAGTCTAAGAAGCGATTGCTTTGTTCCTGCTGTCAGCCTTGGTTACTCCGCGTTCTGCTCTGCTATTGCGTCACAATGGTCTGGACGACGTTCTCGCATGCTACCGACCCGACGCGGGAGGAACTCGATTTCTTCGAGAACGACATTCGTCCGCTGCTGGCCAAGCACTGTTATTCCTGCCACGGGAACAACGGGAAGCACGAGGGCGAACTGCGTGTGAATGGGCGGGCGGCGATCCTGCAAGGGGGGGCGAGCGGTCCGGCCGTCGTCCTGGGCAAACCCAAGGAGAGCTTGCTGATCGAGGCGGTTCACTATCGTGACCTGCAAATGCCACCGAATGGTAAACTGCCGGATACGGAAATCGCCAAGCTGGTGAAATGGGTCGAACTGGGGCTTCCCTGGCCGAAGGAGGAGAACCCAGACGCGCCGGTTGAAGAAACAGGCAAAAATTTTTCAATCAATCCGACCCAGCGGGATCACTGGGCGTTTCGGCCCATTGTTGCTCCAGCGGTGCCGGTGGTCGATGACCCCGACTGGTCTGGAGATGCCATCGATCGGTTTCTCTATGCGGCCATGAGGCAGCAGGATCTCAAGCCGAACGGCCTGGCGGACCGTGCGATGCTGTTGCGGCGGGTGACGTATGATCTCACCGGTTTGCCTCCGTCGCCGGAAGAGTTGCAGCAGTTTCTGGCCAGTGATCACACGTCGGCTTGGGAAAAAGTGATCGATCGGCTGCTGGCATCGCCTCACTATGGCGAGCGCTGGGGACGGCACTGGCTGGACGTCGTGCGCTATGCCGACACCGCGGGGGATGCGAGCGATTATCCACTTCCCGATGCGTACAAGTACCGAAATTATGTCATTCAATCGATTGCTGAGGACAAGCCGTACGATCAGTTTCTGCGGGAGCAGTACGCGGGCGACTTGTTGGCAAAAGACGCTCCGCCGGAAAAATATGAAGAGTTGACGACCGCGACGACGTACCTCGCGCTGGCTCGTCGTTTTGGGTACAACGACACCAATTTCGCGTACTTTCATCTGACGATTCACGATCTGATCGACAACATGGGGCAGTCGGTCCTGGGGTTGTCCATCGGCTGTGCACGTTGTCATGACCACAAATTCGAACCGGTCTCTGCCAGTGATTATTACGCGCTGTATGGGATTTTTTCGAGTACCAAGTTCACGTTCGCGGGGGCGGAAGAAGTCCGGTACCCCAAGGACCTGGTTCCCCTGGTCCCGGTTGCCGAGGCGGCACGACGCAAGGCAGCCCGCGATGACGAGGTTGCCCAGATCGACCGGAGCCTGCAGGAGAAGTCGCTGCCGGCGTTGAATCTGGAAGGCTCATTTGAAGTCGGGAGAACACTTCCTCCACTTTGGAAGTCGGATACGGTCGCGACGCTGGTGGCCACCAGTCAAAGCCCGTTCCAGAACGTGCTGCCTGCCGGATCGCAAGTTGTCGAGTTGCCGAACGTGGCAGGGAACCTGGGGTTCCGACGGCCGATGCCGCTGCAAACTCCACAGACGTTGGAGATCCTGCATGTGAATCTGGATTTTCGAAACGTGAGCGTCGCTGCGGGAGGCGATGGGCGATATCGGATCTGCCTCGACAATCAATCGAACTTTTCTCCGGCGGTCGAGCTGTTTGTGAATGGGGGGGCGATCGCTGCGCGCGATGGCGATGGCTGGCGAGAACTGGCTCCGCTTGAAGTGGGGACCTGGTACAACCTGCAGTTCGCCGTGAACTGGCAGGCGAAGACATTCTCAGGAACCATTTCTCACGAGACCCGGTCATGGACATTTGCCGACATTCCGCTGAACCCAAGCTGGGATGGGACGGCCGATTCACTCGTTATTGATGGGCATGGAACGGATATCACACAGGTCCGGCCAGGGCGACAATTCGACAATATTGCTGTCGGCACGGTTCCTTTCCCCGCAGCCGACCAAGTGACCGGCGTGACGCTGGCGGCGATGCAGGAGCAGTTGACCGGGCTGCGTGCTGAATACGAACAAGTCAAAAAGCGAAAAGAGACACTGGTGGCGGAAATTCTTTACCCCACGGCGTATGCCGTGTCTGACGGAGTACCAGCCAATGCACGTCTGCAGTTTCGGGGCGAGCCGACCCGACTGGGAGACGAAGTGTCGCGCGGGTTCCTGGAGATTTTGGGTGGTGAAAAGCTTTCACCGGACGTCAAGGAGAGCGGACGACGGCAATTGGCGCAGTGGCTGACGTCGCCCGACAATCCCCTGACCGCTCGGGTCATGGTGAACCGGGTCTGGCTGCACCATTTCGGACGCGGGATTGTTCCCACTCCCAACGATTTCGGGGTTCGAGGAGAACCACCCACGCATCCTGAGTTATTGGACTACCTGGCAATGGGGTTCATGAAGAATGGCTGGTCGCTTAAGGCTTTGCATCGTGAGATACTGTTGTCGCGAGCGTACCAGTTATCGAGTTCTGCAGATTCGGTATCGCGGCAGACCGATCCCACGAACCGCTGGCTCTGGAGATTTCAACGTCGGAGATTGCAGGCAGAGGAACTCCGAGATTCACTGTTGCTGATGAGCGGCGATTTGGATTTGACTCCCGGGGGACCACATCCGTTTCCTCCGATTCCTTCATGGGGATTCAGTCAGCACAACCCTTTCGATGTAAACTATGATTCTCGGAAACGCAGCCTGTACTTGATGACACAACGGATCAAACGAAATCCGTTCCTGGCACTGTTCGACGGAGCCGATCCGAACTCCAGCACAGGCAAGCGGGAGTCGACGACGACGCCATCTCAGGCGCTGTTCCTGATGAACGATCCATTCGTACATCAACAGACGATCAAGATGGCCCAAGGGCTTCTAGAGAAGAATCTGGACCAGATCGAGTGCTTGAAGCAACTGTTGATCATCGCCTACAGTCGCCCGGCTACAGAATTCGAGCTTTCCAATGCCCGCAAATTCCTGGATCGTTATGGGGCGGAGTTGCCAGCGGGAAGTGACCGTAACGCATTGAGCTTGGCAGCCTACGCCAGAGCGATGCTCAGCAGTAATGAATTCTTATTTGTCGACTGAGCTGTCGTCGTCCTGTCGGGCCTTCAGAAACTGACACTCCCCACTGGGAACGAATAAATGATGGAATTCACTTCCTCACCCATCTCACGTCGTCAGTTACTTTCTCGTGCGGCCGGGGGATTTGGAGCGATTGCTGCTTCGGCCATGCTGGCAGACCTTTGTGCGTCGGAGCAGAAGTCGGCTCCGATTGACCCACTCGCGCCAAAACCGGGGCACTTTCCCGCTCAGGCCAAGAACGTGATCTTCCTGTTTATGGGAGGCGGGGTTTCTCATGTGGACACCTTCGACCCGAAGCCGAAGTTGATCGAAGACCACAATAAGTCGTTGAAGGTGGATAACTATCGCGGGCACCTTGGCGAATTCAGTCAATACTTCAAACGTCCGCAATGGGACTTCCATCCGCGAGGTCGATCCGGGATCGAAGTGAGTGACCTGTTTCCGTATGTGGGCGATGTCGTCGACGAACTCTGCGTGATCCGTTCGCTCAGCGGTGACCATACGGCTCACTATGAAGCGACGCTGGGGATGCATACTGGTTCATTCAGCTTTGCTCGTCCCAGCATGGGATCGTGGATCAGCTACGGGTTGGGGACAGAAAACCTGAACCTGCCGTCGTTTGTCGTCATTACCGGGGCGACTCCCTACGCCCGCGGACAAAACTGGAATAACGATTTCCTGCCGGGGTGCCACCAAGGGATGCAGGTCTCCCCGGGTTCGACTCCGATCGCCAACATCGACCGTCGAGTTGCCAGTTCCAACTTGCAAACCATGGAACTAGACCTGCTCCGGCAGATGAATCGACAACATCTTGTCGATCATCCGCATGACGACCAATTGGAAGCTCGAATCCGCTCGTTCGAAACGGCATTCGGGATGCAGTCTGAAGCTCCAGATGTTTTCGATCTCTCCAAAGAGACCCATGCGACATTAGATCTGTACGGATTACAGCCGGGGCAGACGACTGGATTCGGCTGGCAATGCCTGATCGCCCGCCGGATGGTGGAGCACGGTGTCCGATTCGTCGAGTGCATCGATGTCGGTTCATCTAATAATTGGGACGATCATGGAGATATGTTGAACCATGCTCGGTTGGCGAAGAATGTCGACCAACCCATCGCGGCGTTGATTCGCGATCTCAAGCAGCGAGGGATGCTGGAAGATACGCTGGTTGTCTGGACCACAGAATTCGGTCGAACGCCCTACATGGCGGACAAGGATGCCAAGGGGCGCGACCATCATCACCAGGTCTTTTCGAGTTGGATGGCCGGAGCCGGATTGAAGAAGGGGATCGTCCACGGGGCGTCGGACGACTATGGAATGGCTGTCGCCGAGAATCGGGTGCACGTGCACGATTTCCACGCCACGATCCTGCATCTGCTGGGGATCGACCATACGCGGCTGACGTATCGTCACAGCGGCCGCGACTATCGACTGACCGACGTGTTCGGCAATGTCGTATCGCAGATCCTTGCTTGAGGACGTTGCTGAATCGATTGGCAATCGCTGCAGCACTGCCTCGAATGAAAGTGGCACAATGTCCTGGAGAGTGCATGAGAACGCATTAGAGTTCCGCAGCGCACCTCTTCAAGAGATACAACATGGCTGTTCGCGATGATTTGATTTCTATGAGCAGCACCTACCGTCGGATGTTGGGGCTGAAGATTGATAACTCTGGCTCTAACGGCTTCAGGACTTCCCCAGGAATCGTGGGTGTTAAGCCCGGTCGAAAATGGTGGCGCTTTCCGGGGGAGAATCCGGGTGAAAATGGCAGCGTACATGCGTGCAGATCGATGATGTTGGAAGATGGGGCGTCCGCCCCATTATCACCGGCTTTGTCGAGGTACCCCGAAGTGCGAAGAGACATGGAGAATTGGAAAGAGATTCGCCAGCAAGTCTTAGTGAACGGGCTGAGT
>CANJZR010000319.1 GCA_947479075.1 Planctomycetaceae bacterium | reverse complement strand
CCACCGGCGATGCGGATCTCGACAGCTGGGTGTGCCAGCCGCAGCAGGCAGAGTACCTTTAGACAGTAACGCGGATTGAGTTCCTGAACCGCTTCCAGCGGGGTGCCGTCGATTGAGTTCAGGAAGTTCACCGGAATCGAATGCACCTTGAGCTGGTGGAATTCCTGAATGACATCGACCAGGTCATCTTCGGTTTCGCCCATGCCGACGATCAGCCCGCTGCACAACTCCATGCCCGCCTTGGCCACGACGTTCAGCGTCTGCACGCGGTCTTCGTAAGTGTGAGTCGTGCAGATTTCCGAGTAGTAGCGGCGGCTGGTGTTCAGATTGTGGTTGATGCGGTCGACCCCAGCTGCGGCCAGCTTTTCGGCTTGATGGGGCTTCAGCAGACCGAGACATGCACAGATATGCAGACCGAGTTCATCCTTGATCTTCTGGACGGTATTGCAGACATGCTCGACTTCGCGGTCGGTCGGGCCACGTCCGCTGGCAACGATGCAATAGGTTCGGGCGTTGAGGGCCTTGGCCTTGCGGGCTCCCTCCATCAGGACGCGTTCATTGGCGATCGTGTACTTCTCGATTGGAGCTGTCGAGACGATCGACTGGGAGCAGTAGCCGCAGTCCTCGGGACAGAGACCGCTCTTGGCATTCTTGAGGTAGTAAAAGTGAACCTTCAGGCCGAAATGCTCACGACGCACCCGGAACGTGGCAGCGAGCAGGTCGGGGATCTCGATATCGGGGCAGTTCAGTACCGCGTGGCACTCTTCCTTGGTCAGCTGGTGACCACCCAGAACTCGCTGGCCCAGCAGATGCCACTGCATCCAGCTGCCCGAGTTCGTGGCTGTCGTCGTGTTCTGGTTTTCCGTTGCCGCACTGCTGACCATCTCAATGAACCTTCCAGCGCCCGGAGAACTTCGCTGTGCATACTGGCACCGTCGGAAGCGGATGAGGGCGATCCGCCAGTGTAATGAAGCTGTAAATCCACGGCGAGTCGACTTGCGCTGCCCGCTGCCGCTCAGAGAGACTCGGCCAGATACGGGCCAGTCGCGACGCTTGGCCGCAGTCAGATCAACGGCTGCGATCGTTTCACCAGCTGAATGCTGACGCCCCACGGGTCGCGCAGCATCGCAAGGGTATCGCCCGCAGGAGTCGGTGTCGGGGGGCTGGCGATGGTGGCGCCAACGCTGGTCAGCCGCTTGATGTCGGCCTCAATGTTGTGCGAGACGAAAGCCAGATGCAGAGACAGCGGCGCCACATTGGGGAAATCGAGGACAGGAGCCTGCGTATTTCCATAGAGTTCCACCATCACGGTCCCGCTGTCATCGGCCAGAAAATGAGCATACGGAGCTTCCATCGCGCGGCGTTTCACCGTCAGTCCCAAGTGTTCCACATACCAGCGAGCCATCGCGAGCGGGTCGGGTACGTTCAGGGCGACGTGTTCGATCTTCATGGACGAACTCTCAGAGGACGGAGGTGAAGGAGGGAGAGGGCCGACCGAGGCGGAACAAGCGGTGGTCGCTGCCCGGTGGCTTCGGACGGAAAAACTTTCCCGGAAACGGGTTGAGAGCAAAATTGCCGATGACCTGTTTCGGGGAGATGCGTATCATAGCGACATCAGGGACGGTTTCGCTCGCTTGGCCTGAGCCAAAACAGAGCTGGGCGACCGCAGCTTGATGCCGGTCGCTTATGGATAGGAGACGCGGAAGTGGTCCAGCCAAGTGTTGCTATTCGCACGCAAATCCCGCGCGAGGCCCACCCGTTTCTCGTCTATCGAGAGAATCAGCTGGCCTTCCAGACCGCCATGCGGCTGAAGGCTCGCAACCCCCGCATGTCGAGTCCGATCGTCACGCTCATTGGTGGTAGGGGATCTGGCAAGTCTCATCTGGCTCGCCAGGTTCATCGCGAGGTTCTCGAAGAACAGACCTCGACCCGCATCCTGCATACATCCGCAGCGGAGTTCACCGGCCAACTTCAGCGGGCGTCGCGTCTGTCACAGATTCGCGAGTTCCAGCGTTCGCACCGCGAGAACATCGATCTGCTGATCTTTGACGATCTCCATGAATTGCAAACCCGTCCGGAAGTTCAGCAACAGCTGATCGCCATGCTGGATGATGTTCTGGCGGGAGGGGGACGCGTACTCTTTACCACACGTCGATCTCCGGGTGAGCTGCGCGGGCTTAATCGTCGGCTGGTGAACCGGTGCCAGGGTGGTGTACTGGTCGATCTGAGTGTTCCGGGCGAGGCGAGCCGTCGAAAGCTGGTCGAGCACTTTGCGACCTCGAATCAATTCATTCTGCCCGAAGAGACTGTGGTCGAGATTGCCCGTCGCGGGCCGCAATCACCCGCTGATTTGCTGGCGCTGTTACTCCGATTGCGTCAGTCCCGCTCCACGGGGCCGGTTTCCCGGGCCGACCTCGATAAGTATCTGGCGGCAGTCCAGGCCCCTTTGTCGATGAATGAAATCGCAAAGCGCGTCGCGCGTCACTTCGGAGTCAAACTGACCGATCTGCGGTCGGCCAATCGACAGGCCTCTCTGGTGACCGCCCGCCATGTGGCGATGTACCTTTCCCGTGAGATTGCGAAGTCGCAGTTCTCGGCCATCGGCGAGTATTTCGGCGGTCGCAACCACGCCAGCGTGATGTACGCCTGCCAGCGGGTGAACGAATTAAAGGGCTCCGACGCCGCTTTGGGATCGGATCTGGATCACCTCGTTTCGCAATTTTCGCAATGATGAGTTGCTGATGCGGATCCGATTTGTGGTAGACTGGAATCGCTGTTTGAATGAGCAGCAGCTTGAAGCAATGTGACGATTGGGATTTCTCGGTGGGGTGATTCTGCCCGTTCGAAAACTGAGACAGGTTGTGGATGTGCCCCGACGGGGCGGTTAAGACTGATTCAAACCACTCGACACATGTGGAAATCATGTCAGATCAAGGTTGGGGTTCACGGCGGAATGTCGCTCCCTACTTAGGGGTAGCGATCGTATTCGTGATTGGGTTTTGGGGGATTTTGACCCCCATCCTTCTGGCATTCCCCGAAGAGGTTTTGACTTCGGTAGTTTGTGTGGCCGGGGCGTTGTTGCTGGGATTGCTGGTACTGTGGAAGTTTGTCCCCGCCAGCGAAATGCCCAGTGCGATCTACAGCTGGGTTCTGGGGCGGAAACAAAAAGATGATGGCCTGGAAGGCTACGAGCCAGTGACCAAACGCAGATCGCGACTGGCCCAGGGGCAGCAGGCCCCCCCGAGTGTGGAAGCTGTCCGCGACATCAAAGAGTCCAGCAATAACTGGGTTCCGACTGGAGCTCAGGCCCCCAAGCGGATCGCACGCAGCCGTCGCCTCGGGACCGAGGACCGGAAACCAGGCGATGATCGCCAATCGCTGGGCTGATCGCGGATCGGTCTTCATCTCACCGGCAGTGTCACGTTACATTGAGCAGGGCCGGGTGATGTTCTGCGAAGAATCTCACCTGGCCGCTATGGCGTACCACTCACGGATGAGAGTTCGATGGCCGACACCCCCGATCGATTCAAGGTGCTGAAGCTGCCACTTTGGGCAGCGGGCTTTGTCGCCCTGTGTCTGTTCCTGTCGCGATCTGCGCAGGACATTGCTCCGCCCTCGCTGGCGGTGATCGACTCTCCAGCCGAAGCCCGGTTGATTCAGCAGGGAATCACGGACGGGTCCAACGAGCTGTCAGCAGGGAAGTACTCGATCGGTCAGATCGAGCGGAATCTGAAGTTGCGGCTCAAGCTCGATCAGACGCCCGAACAGAGACTGGTGACAGCGGGCGGCTTGTTCGCCGTGGCATCCGCCTCTCTGAAAGAGGGGAACGGACCCGAGGCGGCACGAATCGCTCAACAGGCGGCCGATCTGGCACCCGGGTCTCTGCTGGCAGCCCGATGCTGGCTCCTGTGTGGTCAGGCGTCGGGAGTGACGTCCCCCGAATTTCCACTGTCGATTCGCTACTTCGAACGCGCGAATGGGACGCTACTTGAACGGCTCAAACACTACCCCGATGAGACAGAGGCGTTGCAGCTGCGAGCCACGGTTCTTCAACAGCTGAGTCAGACCGAAGCCCGATTCACTCGGAATGACGAAGCGATTGGGCATCTGCGGGAGCTCACCGACTTGTCTCCCGTCGCACAGACATTGAACCCTGGCGATCGTTTGAGAGCGATGGTGATGCTCGGAAACCTGCTGGCGGTCACGGGACAGGCCGAAGAGTCCGCACGCTGGTTGTCGACCGCTCGCGAATATGGCCAACATCAGCTCGATTTCACCATGCCGGCGGAGGAGGTGCTGCACGCGTTGGTCGAGCCCGCCCGCCGTGAGGCACTCGATCCGGTCTCCCCTTCATTTGACGCTCTACGATTACTGTGGGAGATGAATCGTTTTGAATCGCTTCCCGAGTGGTTTCAGATCGGCGATGAACTCACCTCAGCCTATTTCTTTCACGAGCCACCCCAGCTGGCTGACTTTGAACTGGTGGCTGGCAAGCTGTTGAATGCATTGCCCCAGGCCATTGAAGCTCAGCCGCCAGAATCCACGCAGCGAATAGAGCTGGAATCGATCTACGCCACCAACCTGCTCCTCGCGGCAGATGTCGCGACGAACCGTCATGATCCGGCCGAGGTCGCTCGACTGGTCAAGTTGTTCGAGACGACGTTCCAGGGCCGTGATGTGAATTTCATCAGCCCGCTCGCTCGACCCGCCGTGCGAATGCATCGCATCGCTGAAATCTACCGATCCACAATGACTGGCCACGCGGAACAAATGCGCAAGAATCAGGCGAGTGGCAATACGCCGCCACGGCGTTAGTGATTCTCTTCAGCGAGCGGCAGACTGACGTCCAATGTTGTTCGGCACGAATAATGCAAAACTGCAGCAGGTCGATGCAGCCGAGTGAGGCTCGATTTGTACTGCATAAGAGCCTCCGTCACAAAACTCTCCAAACCGCGAAGCGGTGACAGCAGATAGCCCAAGGAAAACGCAGTCGCCCAGCTCGCAGCCACGAAGTGGCGACAGGAGAGCGGCCCTGCAGCTCAGTATTCGTGCCATAAT
>CANJZR010000318.1 GCA_947479075.1 Planctomycetaceae bacterium | reverse complement strand
GAGCATGCAAAGAGGTGACCCAGGCGAGCGTGATCCCCGGCAGCTCCGTCTGATCGATGGACCAGACGATCTCCCCGGCGGGAGAGACTTCGATCACACGGTTTCCGTTCCCGGCAGCGATCAGTGTATTGCCATTCTCCAGGCGTATCGCTCCATAGACCTCCGTCCCGTGCCCTTCGGGACCGTGACCCGGGCTGCGAGGCCGCCCCGCCAGATCCAGCTTGTAACTCCAGACGACCTTGGCGTCGGCGTCATACTCCCGCACCGTCCCGTCTGCTTCGTGGCAGACGAGATAGTGCCCATTTTTCAGCTTACGGACCATCCGGGTGTCGCGGTGATGGTGAGGATTCTCGACCGTCAGCGGAACCACCTTGCTGATTTTTCCGGTGCCATCCACTTCGATCAGACGGCAATTCCCGCTCTCGGCGATCAACGTTCGACCATCTTCCAACCGCTGGAACGCATGGACCTCGACCGGATCGTTATACCCCTCTTTGGCCTTCGAGGTGTAACGCCAGACAACCTCGCGGTTCGGATTCATCTCGACGACCTCGGTACTGCTCATGGGAAAGAGAATGTTCCCATTGGGCAGCAGACTGAGATCGTGGACATCCCCAGCACAGGGGGACTCCCATTCGACGCATCCCTCGCCGCTGACGATACAGATATGCCCCTTGTCAGCTGCGAGAATCCGGTGCTTCACCGGCTCCGCCGCCGTCAGCGAACTCGTTGCGATGACCGCAAATCCCGCAGCTGCGATAAATGTGCGACGGTTCATTGTTCTGTTCCCATTCAGGACAAGTCGGAGGACGTTGCGGTAAAGAATAACAATCGTCTGGCGCGGTGTCATACTCCGATCGGATCGGAGACCAATACGCATACATCACAGAACTGGCGGTCGTTTCTTGCAGACGAACGCCACGCCGGCCTCACTCCTCCACGACCTCTTCGGCGTGCAACTGTTTGGCAGTCATCTCGTCCAGCACCTCAAAATACATCCAATGATAACCGTACTGGCGCAGGATGACTCCGGGAAAGGCATCATCCGCGTCCTTGATAATCCGCTTGACTAGCAGCAATCGTTCACGATCTTCGGGTAGCCGGGCTGCCATGGAGATTGCCCGATTGGGTTGTTGATCGATGACGGCGATGACCTCCAGCTGCGCGTCCGTCTTCAGTCGGTTCACCAGAGGGCGTACGATGTTCTTATCCAGATCCTTGCCCCGACTGGCTTCGTGATCGGCAAAGTTCCCTCCGCCATCCAGAAACTCGATGGCGTCGACTTTCTTGAGATTCACCAGCCAGTCCTGCTCGACGACTTTGTCGGCGAAGTCTCGGAAGTCAATCCGCGGTCGAGACAGCAAATACCCCCCCACAACCAACGCCATGATCAGCGCCGTGATGATCCACTTTCGCATGAGCCGTACCTCGACAAATCAATGACGATCAATACCAACGTGATCACAGGAGGTGCAGGAAACAAAAAACGCGGTCTGCATATCCAACAGACCGCGTCGAGTGTCTTGAACGGAGCAACATGCATTGCTCTGCAATCAACAGACTATGGAACGGTATAGCCGGGCACGATCCTCCCACTGGCGTACAGCGCCGCGAGACCACGCTTGGTCACACCGTACACACCGTAGTTCGTCTGGAAAAGCACATTAAGTTCGGGAACTGGATAAACAGTGTTTCCAGAATCCACATAAACCTGAGCACGGCCCGACTGATTCGGCACACACGCTGCCGTCGCATGCATAATCGCACGATTGTTTCTAGTATTGAAGAATGCGACGCTCCGTGTGGAGATCACCTGATGATTGTAGTCCAGGTTGCCCAAACTATCGATACCAGGAAAATTCACTTCAAAGTTGCGTTGAACAATCACAGCCCCTTCAACAACAGTTGCAAGAAGCAATCCTGCAATGCACAGAGTGCTCAGTACTGCTTTCATCCGACGCATAGGTTGAACCTTCATCATACTGCTCCAAGAAATTCAAAGAGGAGACCGAACGTTACGGCCAAGGGTGATCCATCGCTAAATTAGCCAGATCCAGTTCGAGGGGTTGAACATCCCTCCTGACCAGCCCAGACTGTACAACCACCCGGGAGTGATGTCAAATTTCCACGTCTATCTAAATACGTCACTACTAATCAAATCAGTAAACCGTTTATTCAAAAATTCTTAGAAATTGTCCATCCCTGTAGATCGTACCGGTAGTTCGCTCAATCGGCAGGGGACGAGTAACAGTCCGCTTATTGTCAGGCCCATTGCATCCCCTCTCAGCCTGACCTACTCTTCGAAATTACTCAATCATGATATGACCGGGGAGACCTTCAAGTGAGACTGGCTAGCGGGATACAGCGGGCGTTCACGCTCATCGAGTTGTTGGTCGTGATCGCGATCATCGGCTTGCTGGTGGCGTTGATTCTGCCTGCGGTCCAGTCAGCCCGCGAAGCTGCCAGAAAATCGGCGTGCCATAACAACCTCAAACAACTCGCTCTGGCGCTGCATTCCTACCACGAACAAAAGAACGTACTCCCCTCGGGAAGCTACGTGATCGGCCCGTCATTCGCGACGCTTTCCGGATGGGGGTGGGGAGCCATGATCCTGCCTCAGATCGATCAGGGGGCTTTGTATAACACTCTCGACTTCAATATCGGGACTGCCGTCAACGAGAACCGCTCCAGGATCTCTACCCCCATCCCACTCTGGAAGTGTGCGTCCGATCCCATGGAGTCGGCGATTGATGTTGAACTCCCCGGACATGCGAACGCCATCGTTTCCACCGGGAACTACGCCGGAGTCACGGCGATGCTGTCAGCCATGTCGAATGTCCGTTTTCGGGACGTGACCGACGGACTCTCTCAAACATTGATGGTCGGTGAACGAATCCACCAGCCGCGCACGTCCTCATCACTGGCCTTTACTTCCAGTTGGATTGGGATGATCGCCGAAGTGGATCTCTATGTTTTCAACTCCATTCCGTACGTCCCCGCCAACGAACTCCACCTGATCAACCGGGGCTCGGACTGCTTCTCCAGCCGCCACGCCGGAGGTGCCCAGTTCGCATTTGGAGATGGTTCCGTTCGATTCCTCAGCGCTCAAATCGACTCCAAAATCTACACCGCCCTGGGAACTGCCGCAGACGGCGATAACGCCTCCTTCTAGGTCAGAATTCCACCTCATCCATCCGTCTCGGGAGTTGCAAACTTCACTCCCTGAACGACTAATGACTTTCACGAGGCTGTCTGCCATTCAGCCGTCGACAGTGAGCAGACAATTCGTCGCAATCCACCTCGACCTGTAATCCGGAAATCCCACGCAAATCCCCCCGAAACCAGTGCCAGTTTGCCAGCATCTCTCGTCCCCCGGAAACTCATTGGTTACAATTGATGCGTAGTGCGGCCAGTTGTTCACTGCATCTGGCGCGCATTGATTCAAGCTGCTCGGGCTGAACCTCCGAAACCCATCTCCAAGAGGCTTTTCCATGCGACCACTCTCTCGACGCACGATGCTCAAGGGACTTGGTGTTTCGCTGGCGCTCCCGCTCCTGGAATCGATGGGGGGACAGCATCTCATCGCCGGGGAGGTTCCGGCTGCCGCGCCCGTGCGCATGGCGTTCATGTATGTGCCCAATGGGGTCCATATGCAGACCTGGACCCCCACGACCGAGGGGGCAGGGTATGAACTCCCATGGACTCTCGAACCCCTCCAGCCATTCAAAGACAGCTTTAACATCTTGACCGGCCTGACCCAGCAGAAGGCCTGTGCCAACGGGGATGGTCCCGGCGACCACGCCCGCGCGCTCGCGACGTTCCTCACCGGGACGCAAGCTCGCAAGACCAATGGAGCCGACATCCGGGCGGGCGTCTCGGTCGATCAGCTGGCTGCGATGGAACTGGCCAAGCACACTCGTTTCGCCTCTCTGGAACTCGGTTGCGACCCCGCCGCCATGGCTGGGAACTGCGACTCAGGCTACAGCTGTGCGTATTCCTCGAATATTGCCTGGAAGTCCGAGTCCCAGCCGGTCCCGAAGGAAGTTGACCCGAAGCTGGTCTTCGAGCGTCTCTTCTCGAATGGCCGTCCCGGCGAGAGTGAAGCCGCCCGCCAGCGACGGATTAAGTACAACAAAAGTGTCCTCGATTTCGTGAACGACGACGCACGGAAACTCCACGCCCAACTCGGCGGATCAGACCGGCGAAAACTCGACGAGTACCTGACAGCTGTGCGTGAACTGGAACTGCGAATCGCCAAGTCCAGCCAGCAGGCGAACCACGCCGAGATTCAGTCGAAGAAGCCAGCCGGAATCCCGTCGAAGTTCTCGGAGCATGTCATGCTGCTGGGCGACCTGATGGTGCTAGCCTTCCAGACCGACACCACTCGCGTGTCGACGCTGGTCTTCGCCAACGAAGGCAGTAACCGCAACTACACCGAGATCGGGATCAACAGCGGACACCACGAACTCTCCCACCACGAGAGCAAGGAAGAGAAGCTCGAACAGCTTCGCAAGATCAACCGGTTCCACATTGAACAGCTGGCTTACATCCTGGGGCGGATGAAAGAAGTCCGCGAAGGGGAGGGGACACTGCTCGACAATACGATGATTATTTACGGCAGTGGAATCGGTGACGGGAATCGCCATAACCATGACGACCTGCCGCTGCTGATGGCGGGTCGGGCGGGCGGAACCATCGATACGGGTCGCCATATCAAGTACGAAAACGGCACGCCCATGACGAACCTGTTCCTCTCATTACTGGACCGCGTCGGGGCCAAGATTGAGTCCCTCGGCGACAGCAGCGGTCGGCTGGCGGGACTGAAGGTCTGACCGAGACGTTTGCTTCGCCCATGCGGCTGATCGTTCCGTGAGTAGCGACATATCACCACGGTCGCTTTTGAATCAGACGCCCACTCTCCAAGACTCTCTGGGCCACTGAATTCATCTATCACTTTTCCCAACTTTTGAGAGACTAATGCCGTATCAGGGAGTTTCGCGTATTTGCGCGATGTCCCGACCTTTTCGGCCTATGCGATGATCACTCGTCCCCAGCTGCGCGTCGTCCT
>CANJZR010000317.1 GCA_947479075.1 Planctomycetaceae bacterium | reverse complement strand
GCCGCCTGCTGCTGGCACTGCACCCCACACTCACTCGCGAGACTCTGGTTTCACTGGCAGAGTTGTTGCACTCCGCACGCCCGAACCCGGTCAGCGTGGAAGAGATGGTGGAGAGGGCCTGCCAGCGGTTGCGGATGTTCTACGCTCGACGCGATGTTTGATGCATTTTCGAGCCAGCGTGAGGAGCAGAACGAGCTCACGATCACTGGCTCCATTCTGATGCCCGGCCATCGGTGCGGCTCATCGACTTGAGGATCATGGCAGCTGTCAGCCACGCCTCGCAGCGAACCTGTCCCGCCTGACGAATCCAGTATCGCCCCTGCCCGTCGCCACCCAGCGACGAGTTGAGGCTCTGCATCGTCCGCAACATCTGCTCCTCGCTGGGACCTCCGCGATGGAACACCAGATACCCCGGCCCGCAACGTTCTACAGTCCACCCGCAGCGTTCGAACATCTCGTCACTGAGTACGACATCCACATGCGGGTGTTCCGTCAGTAACAGCTCCCCTAACCCGAACAGGATGCGACGCACAGAGACCAGCTGCGCGGCCTCGTCAAACATCTCGCACTGCCGGGCGTCTTCGCCCATCCGGAAAGCCACGTCAGCTGCGGGCTCCCCATCCGCGCGCTGAGCGTTCAGCAATAGCCTCCCCGGCCAGTCAGGCTGGGAAGCCGCGATCAATTTCTCCAGTGTGGGCTCGCGGCATTCGATCGCCACAATGAGCGGCCGCAGTCCGTGTAATTCACTTCGCACCAGCGCCAGTGTTTCGCTGGTCGCATCGCGATGGGTCTGAGGAGCAGACTCGCGTTCTAATCTCGGGCAGGACTGCTGAAACCGCTGCTCCACCAGATCGAGAACTCCGCCTCGTGACCAGACGATCCCATCCGGACCAACCAGGTCGCACCCATTCCAACCGTTCGGCGAATCGTGGCCGGTCACGAAGAATGCCCCATCTGCTCCGGTCGATCTTAAAACCAGATCGAGTTGCGGACGAACCGACCAGCCGAGATCAATCAGCTCGCACCCATGTTGCCGCAACGCGGTCGCAGCTGCGATGGCCAGATCGGGAGACGAAGGGCGATTGTCATGCCCAAAGACGACTTTCAACCAGCGAGACGGCGGGACCTGGTGCCTTGTCCGCCAGATCTCCACGACCTCACGCAACGTGGAAACAAACGCCGCAGCCACTTGTGAGGCCTCATTGCGGGTCAGCTGGTTGAGATAGAGCCCACGAACACCGTCGGTTTGAAACAGACCTGGCTGTTCCGGGGGCTGGATCAGCTGTTCCCATTGGCGCTGGAGCGAAGGAGCGAGCCGGGCGACATCAACGCGGTGTTCGCAGTTGCGGCACTTGTGATAAAACGTCGACAGTCGGGAGAGGTGGACCCCCTCGGAGATCTCATCGGGCTCCCCCGGACAGCGGTAGATCAACGATGTCCGGGCAACTGAAGTAAGTTCTTGCGGCGCAGCTGGTTCGGGATTCGAATCGGGCTCCATCCGTGGGCTCCCGTACGCTGCTCAAGCATTACCGAATGACACGTTCCGGGCCGCCTGCCACAGAGGTCCAGTTCGGAAATAGAAAAGGGTGAGATACGGGGCTCGAACCCGCGACCTTCGGATCCACAATCCGACGCTCTAACCAACTGAGCTAATCCCACCGTGTGAGTGGAAAGGATACCCGGCGATTTCGAGGGGAGCAAGCGATCGGCGGGTGTTCTCGCGACATCAGCCCCATTCAGACGCGACTCCCGGACAGAAGGTTCGGATTACACGGGCTAAAGTGGCGGGATTCGGGCTCGCGGTGCCCGGAAAAGCGGTGCGTCCCCCTGACAACTCAAGAACGGGAGACCCACCCCTAGGCACAATCGAAACCGTGGATCTGAGAGAATGCGGAGGGAACAGTCCGCATCTGCGTTCGAGTGTCGGCAGCTGCGGGTTCATCGAGAAATGCGAGAGTCATCCGACAGTTTGATATTCGTGTTTATAAATTGCCTCCATATCATCCGGAACGAGTCGATTTCAGACTCCTTGCCGGTGGTGTTTTCTTCTCGTGATCTTCAATTCTGGTGGAGGCTCTTTCCATGTTGGACGAGTTCAAGAAGTTTATTCTCAAAGGAAATGTCGTCGATCTTTCCACCGGTGTGATTATCGGTGCTGCGTTTAGTGGCATCGTCAAGGCATTCACAGACGGGATCGTGCAGCCGATTATCGGCTATTTCTTGGACAGCAAAGATCTGAACCAGCCCATCCGTCTAGGCATATTTGACATCGGCATGGTGATCAGTGCCATTCTCAACTTTCTGATCGTCGCAGCTGTGGTCTTCTTCCTGATCATCAAACCCATGAACTACGTCATGGCGATGATGAAGGCCAAGGAAGAGGCAGCACCGCCTCCGGGCCCCACACCCACCGAAGTTTTGCTGACCGAGATCCGGGACGCGTTGAAGAAATAACGTCATTGAGACTGCACACTCAAACGAAAAAGGCGAGGTGGATTCACCTCGCCTTTTTTGCGTTTGTTGGTCGGGTCTATTCGGTTTTTGACTCGCTGGGAGCTGCGGCGGATTGTGGGGCGGGGCCATAGACCTCGGGGGTGGACTTCTCGGATGCCACTCCACCAGAAGCGGCCTGCTCTTTGCCGAAGACCAGCAGGGGAATCTTGATCTTTGGAGAATCGGGGTCATTGGTCGTGATCACGATCCAGCCATTGTGTCGCCCGGTCGGTTGATCGGGAGCGACACTCACTTGAATCGGGTAAGTCTGTTCGCCATCGGCTCCGGTGGTTGCTTCGCCCAGAACAGCAGACACACCTCCGAACGGCTCGCCCTGCCCCTTTCGACCTGCGGTCAAGACTTCGACGCCCACGACCTGGGCTGGCCTGTCACGGAAGTCGCGAACCATGATGACTCGTGAATCGGGCTCGCCGGTCATCTGATAGAAGTAGATTTCGTTCGGCTCAACAGTCAGCTTCTTTTTGGGAAGGGTAATCCGAAACTCGAGAGTCTCTGATCGCTTCTGGCCATCATCGTAGTCGACAACGACGGTGTAACTCTTGTCGCCAGGTTGTTCCTTCGCCGGTCGTATCCCCATCGCCAGCACGCCATACTCGCCAGGGGCAAACTCCGAGCGTTCTTCATGGCGGCGCTGAGCATTGAAACCGACGATCCGGGGCGTCAAACAGCCACAGCTGGGGTTCACAGCTGTGATCTTGACGGGACGCGAGCTGCGATTTCGGAAGTAGAACTGGGCCTCGTGAATCGGACGCGACTGAGCCTCGCCGAAGTTGACCATGTACTGATCGAATGCCAACGCGGGCCGATCAGGTCCGGCGACAGCGGCCTGCGTGCGACTGGCCGCCACCGAGTGAAAGAGCGACACCACGGCCGGCACCAGCAACACCAGGGCACACAACGCACTCGCGGACCACCGCGAAGCGGGAGCAGCTGTATGGGGAGTTGTCATAGGTCGATCCGTCGGAAAGTCTTCGCGAACAGCGAGAACGGGGGGCGTCGTGCCAAATTCCCGTGCGGCGATATACCAGAGACGTTTTTCCCGAGGCAAGACCGATTTCGGCAGGACCTGCCGATCGATCTTGCCCGATCGGAACAGGTTGGAATACAACACCATCCGGTGATCCCCGCGTTCGGAAAATGGAGTTTCCACAGGGAGTTCACGTTTCTGTCGGGAGTCCGCTCCTGATCGTGACAGGTGTCTTTCTCATGCTGCAAGCCACACGGATGTGGGTCTCGCGTTTCCTGGCACTCCCTCAGTCGCACTCGCTGAGCTGCGGACTCGCTGCCGGAACAGCCTGGGTCGCGGTTTGTGCGGCCTACTGGGCGGCCTTTGAGCCGATCCCCTCGGCACGGCTGACATTTGCTCTCGCCTGGGCCTGCACTGTGGCGGTGCTGCTTTCGCGTCGCGTGTCGGGACTGTTAGACCGCGTCCCACTCTTCTGGAGAGTGGGCGTGGCCAGCTGCGGTTTTGCAGCCTGGCCTACGGCGTGGAGGCTCCTGCTCCGCCAACGCGAGTTGATCCCACTTGACTGGTATGCCAGTGAGTGGAAGTCCATCGCCGTCATGGGACTCACGGCGTTGCTGGTCCTTACGCCAGCCATCGTGTGCGGTTGCCTGCTCTGTCCGGCTCTGGCACCACAACGTGGCATTTCAGCCAATCATGAACAGACCATGTTGCGGCGGCTGGCCTTCTGGCTGGGAGTGGCTCTCAGCTGGGCGGTCTTACCATCCACGTTGTTTGTACGAGTCTCGGCGGATCAGGTTCTGACCAGTGTCGCCGGGTGTCTGCTGCTGGGTGCTGGGGTGTCGCTGTTTCTGCGTGGCGATCGGGTCGATCAATCGCCGCAGGCAACGGATGTTCCGCGAACTTCGCCTGCCGACCAGCTGGCGCTGAGTCCCTCAGTCACGGGTTACCCGCTGGTGGTTCTTATCCTGAATGCCCTGTTACTCGGGTATTCCCTCGAAGCTGCGAACCGGACTGCGGAGCAGCTGGTCCTGGAAACATTGCCACTCAAGTTCATTGGCTGGGCAGGTTGTCTGCTGGGCGTAGTGACGGGAATGAGCTTCGGTTTGCGTGGCCACGAACCCCGTCAGAGTGTTCGACGTTCGCTCTGGCTCACCGCCGCAGCTGGGACGGCGGTACTGGTTCTGTATCCCGTCTGGATCCGGTTGGGGCTCTGGTCGTCTTCGAGCCTGAGCGCGATGCCGGCGATCATCGCCACCAAGGGATTCATCGTCGCAGGAATACTCAGTCCGCTGGGACTGGCTGCCGGATTGCTGCTGGGATGTACTCCTCGACGCGGCTGGCTGCTCGGCCTGATGGGCGTGGGCTATGCGTTGAACACCTGGGTATCTGGTCCACTGGCCCTGTCGCAGCTGGTGGTCGCGTGTCTCTGCGTCGGCCTGCTGTTCACCCTCTGGCCACTGGAGTCGTGGCAACAGTTCGCCCGCCAACGTCGAGTGAATCAACTCGCAGGATCTCTCGCGACGTGTGGCTGTTTGATCGCGATGGCCTGGGGTTGCCTGGGCTGGCTGAACCCCGCCCGTTCGGCGGCGATCCTGTTC
>CANJZR010000316.1 GCA_947479075.1 Planctomycetaceae bacterium | reverse complement strand
GCGGACGAATCGCTCGACAAAGTATTTCGCAAGATCGGGGATGTCCTCGGCGTGCTCCCGCAGCGGAGGAGCCACCAGCTCGATCACCTGCAGACGGTAGAAGAGATCGCTGCGATACTTGTGTTCACGGACGGCCTGTTCCAGATCGCGGTTCGTGGCGGTGACGACGCGGACATCGACGCGGATCGTCTTGCTGCCGCCGACACGTTCAAACTCGCGAGTCTCCAGAACCCGGAGGAACTTGGACTGAATCTCCAGGCTCATTTCCCCGACTTCGTCAAGGAAGAGCGTCCCGCCGTGAGCCTGCTCGAACTTCCCGGTTTTCAAACCGGTCGCCCCGGTAAAGGCCCCCTTCTCGTGTCCGAAGAGTTCACTTTCGAGCAACGTCTCGGTGAGCGCGGCACAGTTCACGCAGATGATCGGGCCATCGCGGCGCGGGCTGTTGAAGTGGACAGCGCGAGCGACCAGTTCCTTTCCGACGCCGCTCTCACCACGGATCAGGACCGTGGCATCGGTCCGAGCCACGCGACTGATCGCCTGTTTGAGCTTCTGAATCCCGGTGCTGTTGCCAATCAGTTCAGAGTCGAGCCCCAGCTGGGCCTGGTACTCTTTACTGCGCTGTTCGGAGATGAGCAGATTTTGAGCGAGCTTCTGGCGTTCGCGGGTCTTCAAGACCAGCCCTGCCATATGGTCAGCCACAGCCAGCGTGTATTCGAGATGTCGGCTGTCGAGCGGGTCGGTCACCTTCGTCGAATAGAGATGGATCACGCCGATCGGGCGACCCTCGAGCCGAATCGGGGCACAGACCACGCTTGTGGCGGCCAGAATCTCGAGACTCTCACTCTGTACCAGTGCACTGCTGTTCGACAGATCATGGGCGAGGACAGCTTCTCTTGAGCGAAAGACCTGATCCGACAACTGTGAGGAGAACCGCAGATCCTTCGACTGGCCATGCAGTGGGGCTCGCATCGCCATGACTTTGAGTTTCTTGGGGTCTCCCGACTCGTCGTCATCAGGCAACAGCAGCAGAGCCGCCATCGAAGCGGGAATGACCTTCAGCAGTCCATCGAGCGTGATTCCGGCCAGCGACTCGATGTCGTCAGCGGTCTGCATCGACTGGGAGAGCTTGAATAAGTCTGCCGCCCCGAGCGGCCCGACTCGTGTCGTCTGCAACCCCTCGGGCATGTCGTATTGTGTCGCTGACTTGCGTTCGATGATCTCGAAGCCGTCCTGCTGGTCAGTGGGCAGCGATGGGGTATGTGCCACCGATTCAGCAGAAAGCTGCTCCGGATGATGCGATGTCATCTGGATCGTGAAATCACCGACCCCGATAGACTGGCCCGTCTGGACGACTGTGTCGCCCTCAATCTTCGCACCTTCCAGAAAGACACCGTTGCGACTCTGGTTGTCCCGGACATACCAGGTCCCATTTCCACAGAAGACTTCACAGTGCATGCGACTGCACTTGCGGTCGGGCACGACTAGACTGTTCCCGGGAGTGCGCCCAATCGTAATCCGCTGGCCGGGACGTATTTCCAGCACTTGCAGACGAGCTGCACCGCGCTGCAGAATCAGATATCTGACATCCGTTGCCAAGTTCATATTGTCTCGCCGAGAGGGGCCTGCGTAACACAGCTTAGAGAGTTCTCAGACCACGTGAAATCGAGTCGGTGCACGCCAGAAGCTCAGTTTGTGATGTGATCGTCCAACCAAACCATTTCAGACATCTCGCCATTCCCCAGAATGATTGATTGACGACAAATCGCTGGCAAGTGGCCCTCAGCTGCAACCACAACACGTCCAAGTGATCTTCCGCAACAATCATCCGGCACACCGGAGAAAAACCGCGAAGACCGGCGATTCCGCCGAACCTGGTCGGCCTGGATCTCGTTCACCTCAATGTGAGACTTTGGGCTGAGTTGCTGGTCCCGCCTGCCAGACTGGATTCGGCAGGCTTACTGCCAAGCTGGCAGTAGCCCTGCCTGCCAGCGAGCCACGATTCACCCCTTACCCATTACACACACAACACTTACAGAGGTTTAAAAGCCACTGGCACAGCGGTTGCTATTACTGGTGGCTGTCGTTTGAAAACATCGAATCAGGCAGTTCGCTGCCGGTTCGTGATTCGCGGGATGGCTCGCCAGTGGGCGAGACTCACCATGCCGCAGAGATGCACATCAGTCACCAGACACGCCGAATCTATAGAGGAGCAACCGTGGCTAAATTGCTCAGTTTTGATGAAGACGCCCGTAAGCAGTTGTTGGAGGGTGTCTCTAAGCTGGCTCGCGCAGTTGCTAGTACGCTCGGACCACGTGGACGCAACGCAGTCCTGGACAAGGGCTGGGGGGCTCCCAAGATCACCAAGGACGGTGTGACCGTCGCTCAGGACATCGAACTGGAAGACAAGTTCCAGAACTGCGGTGTCCAGCTCGTCAAGGAAGCTGCTTCCAAGACCGGTGACTCCGCCGGTGACGGAACGACCACTGCAACGGTTCTGGCGGAAGCCATGTTCCGCGAAGGTCTGAAGTTCATCGCTTCCGGCGCAGCTCCCGTCGCCCTGAGCCGCGGTGTTCAGAAGGCAGTCGAAGCCGTCACGGAACACCTGCTGAAGATGGCCAAGCCTGTCTCGGCATCTGACCGCAAGGCCATCGAAACCGTCGCCGCGATTGCTGGAAACAATGACAAGGAAATCGGCCGGATCCTCGCTGACGCCCTGTTGAAGGTCGGCAAGGACGGCGTCATCACCATCGAAGAGGGCCGTCAGACTCAGACGGAAATCGACCTCGTCGAAGGGATGCAGTTCGAACGCGGCTATCTGTCCCCGCACTTCGTCACCAACGAAGACGACCAGATCTGCGAAATGGACAACGTCAAGATCCTCATCCACGAAGAGAAGATCTCGAACGCTCGCTCGCTCGTTCCTCTCCTGGAGCAGGTCTCCAAGGCTGGGGCTCAGCTGCTGATCATCGCCGAAGACATCGAAGGCGAAGCACTGGCAACCCTCGTCGTGAACAAGATGCGTGGCATCCTCAAGGTCTGTGCCGTCAAGGCTCCTGGCTATGGCGATCGCCGCAAGGCCATGTTGGAAGACCTGGCTGTCCTGACCGCTGGCAAGGCGATCTTCAAGGACCTCGGCGTGAAGCTCGAGGCAGTGACACTCGCCGACCTGGGAACCGCCAAGAAGGTTCGCATCGACGCCGAGAACACCACGGTCGTTCAGGGTGCTGGCAAGAAAGACGCGATCGAAGGTCGCGCTGCTCAGATCCGCAGCGAAATCGAAAAGACTGACAGCGAATACGACCGCGAAAAGCTGCAGGAACGCCTCGCCAAGCTGGCGGGTGGCGTAGCTCAGATCAACGTCGGAGCTGTGACCGAAACAGAAATGAAGGAACGCAAGGACCTGATCGACGACGCCCTGCACGCGACCCGTGCCGCTGTCGAAGAAGGTGTCGTTCCTGGTGGAGGAGTAGCTCTGCTCCGTAGCGGTAAGGCACTCGACAAGGTCAAACTGTCGGGCGATGAGGCACTCGGCGTTCAGCTGGTGCGAAACATCCTCGAAATGCCGCTGCGAATGATTGCCACGAATGCCGGAATGGACGGCTCGGTCGTCGCAAACAACGTTCGCAAGTCCAGCGATGTCAACTACGGCTACGACGCTCTCAACGAGCGGTACGGAGACATGTTTGAGTTCGGTGTTGTCGACCCCGCCAAGGTGGTTCGTCTGGCACTTCAGAACGCAGCCTCTGTCGCCAGCTTGCTGATGACCACGGATTCCATCGTCGTCGAAGAGCCCAAGGCTGCCGACGAAAAAGATGGTCACCACGACCATAGCCACGATGGTGGCGGCATGGGTGGCATGGGCATGGGTGGGATGGGCGGCATGGGCATGGGAGGAATGGGTGGCATGGGCGGCTTCTAGTCGCACGCCAGCATTCCCTGACTCAGCCCTCTCAACAAATACTCGATCTCTAACCTTTTCAACGTGAGAACTTCCATGAGCATCAGCCTCAAGCCTCTCGATGATCGTATCGTCATTCGTCCAGTCGACGCCGAAGAAACCACCGCTGGCGGAATCGTTCTGCCCGATGCGGCCAAGGAAAAGCCCCAGCGGGGCAAGGTCCTGGCAGTCGGCCCAGGCCGTCTTCTCGAAAGCGGCGATCGCGTGGCAGTCTCTGTCACCCTCGGCGACGAAGTTCTGTTCAGCAAGTACGGCGGAACCGACATCGAAGTCGATGGTCACGAAGTCAAGATCCTTCGCGAAAGCGACATCCTCGCCAAGATCGTGAAGTAGTTGTCAGTCGTCCGTTTTCAGTTCTCGGCCCGCTCAAGGCGATCGCTGAGACTGAAAACGAAGACTTGCGTACCCTCCAGAATTCGTTGTCAGGTTGCAGGATCAATCACTCGAAGCCCGTCGGCTACGGGGTGATCACCGAAGACTGATAACTGAGAACTCACCTCAGGAGCCCCGAAGTGGCCAAGCAACTTCTGTTTGATGATCGCGCCCGTTTGAAGCTTTTGAAGGGTGTGAACATTCTGGCTGACGCAGTCGCAGTCACGATGGGCCCCACCGGGCGAAACGTGATTATCGACAAATCGTTCGGCAATCCCGTCGTCACCAAGGACGGCGTGACCGTGTCGAAGGAAGTCGAGCTGGAGGACCCCTACGAGCACATGGGTGCCAAACTGGTCAACGAAGTCGCCAGCAAGACGAGCGATGTCGCCGGTGACGGAACGACAACTGCCACCGTCCTGGCTCGGGCGATCTACCACGAAGGTCTCCGCAGCATCTCCCTCGGTGCGAACCCCACTGTGGTCCGCAAGGGGATCGAAAAGGCTGTGGATTCGGCCATCGAGTTCCTCGAATCAATCGCCAAGCCGGTGAGTGATAAGAAGGAAATCGAGCACGTCGGATCGATCTCCGCCAACAATGACTCCGACATCGGCAAGCTGATTGCTGATGCGATGGAGCAGGTGGGCCGCGACGGCGTCATCACCGTCGAAGAAGGTAAGTCAAACAGCACTACCCTCTCGCTGACCGAGGGGATGCAGTTCGACAAGGGGTACATCTCCCCCTACTTCAT
>CANJZR010000315.1 GCA_947479075.1 Planctomycetaceae bacterium | reverse complement strand
GAGACATATACTCGGGCTTTTTCAGTTTCGTGCCAGGCCACAGACTGTAATCGCCTTCCCAATTACGCGGTGAGTTACCCAGAAAGATGCCGAAGCCGTGGAACACCGCTGTGAGGTCTGTCAGCAGTTCGTTGTCATACTCCTCACCACTCACGCGTCCCTCACCCATTAATCGCAAGTGAGAGAGTTCATGAGCCATCGTGCCCACGAGACTCGGCAGGTCGCTTAACCCCGTCCGTTCGATGTGAATGACCATCTTGTCATGCTCCTCTTCATACAGGCCTGCTGCCCCCGTGGCCAGACACTTACCGTCATCGTTCACAAGCCAGAGCTTGTTGGTGTCCGTAAAGATCTCCAGTTCGACCTGTTCCGGATCAACGTCCATGTAGCCGCAGACCTGGTCGAGAAGATTCCGCACACTTTCTCTGGAACCATCAACAGGATCGGGGAAGAAGTCATTCGTCGGCAGAATCACAGCCCGGCGAGTAAAAACATCGCGCCCGAATTGATGTGACAACCATTGAAGCCGATCTTCGATCCAGTGCTTGGCAGCATCGTCCACCGGACATTGTGGTTTGAACCATCCAAACATGAGCGTTCAACCCGTTGACGATTAGAGGGATCATGAGTTTCGAGAAGTTATCCTCGCTCACTAACGGCTTTCTAGTTACCGAAAAGTCTGCAAGGTGAATGACGGGAATCTACCAAGGAGGCATTTGTCGTGTCCATGAAGCGAGAGTTACATACTTTGTCTGCCATCAGAGAGAGCGGTAACGAACTCGAATGCCAACAACGAAGCGATTGCGAATGTATATTCATTGTCATCTTAATGCGATTTGTTACCCGTGGTATCCTGTGAGTTCATCGCCAGACGCCAGTGGAGATTCGCCCATGCATCACAATACCTTTAGATTCCCCCAGTGGATCATGAGTCTGGCAGCGATTGCCCTTCTGGCCATGCTGTGGAGCCAGAAGATGGCGGATCGTGATCGGAGGTCGTTTACCGTCGTCTATAGAAATACGGTTCCTGTCTATCTGACGATCGACACGAAAAGGAATACGCTGGAGGGCGTGTTCTTCGTCGGCTCATTTGATCCGTCGCACGTCGCGAAATCGGTGAAGAGTGAGATCAAGGATGGGCAGCAGAAGTCTCTCGCGATCTTGGATTGGAATGTTTCGAAACCATCGAATCCTTCTGCCTTCCCCAGTTTTTCGTTGTCGATTCCGAATGAGATTCATTCGCGGACGTTGAATATCTCGATCACGGCGGAGTGATCATGGGGCCAGTTCCGCGATCCGGCCGCATGAAATCAACGGTCACGCTGACTATTTCAGAGACTTGTCGAACCAATCCGCGAACGCGGTGACATCCTCGGTAGATCTCCAGAAATCGCCCCAGCCGTGGCCTTTGCCGGGGCGAATGATCAACTCGACATTCCGAGCATTCTCTGTTCTCGCTCGTTCAACAAACGCTTCCGACTGCTGGAGAGGCACGACATCGTCGGCGTCGCCGTGAATGATCAGCGTCGGCGGGAGTTTAGACGTGACATGATAGATCGGTGAAATCTCGCGGCCGAGTTTCATGCGCCCCTCTTCGGTGAGTGCCTGCGGACCGAAGGCGACCTGCAGCGGGGCGAGAGGGCCTTGACCGACTCCACTGATTCCAGCGCTGCCGTAGTTCAGGAAATCGGTCGGCGGGAAGAAACAGGCAGCTGCCTGCACAGCACTGCTTTCTCGTTCAACGGGATCGGGCGAATCGGGATTTCCCGGTCCTCCCTGTGTTGCGAGCGACAGGGTCAGGTGGCCCCCGGAACTCGCTCCCAGTACACCGAGCCGATTGGCATCCACACCGTACTTTCCGGCATTGGCTCGAATGAAGCGTACAGCTCGCTGCACATCCTGGATCTCTTCGGCAATCGTAAACTTCGGCTGTGAACTGGTGACTACGGCAAAGACGGTATACCCGCGTTTCACATACTCCGCATAGTCGTCCGGCCGAATGGTGACCATCAGTGGAGTGTCCTTGCTCGATAGCCACCCTCCGTTGACCAGAAACACCAATCCGGCTCCATTCGGTTTCTCCGGTTGGAAGACATCTAGCGTCAGAGCCATGCCGTGCTTCCGACCATAGATGACATCCTCAGTGCGGCGGGCCTTCACTTCGGCCTGGGCATCGATGCACCCCAGTATGAGCAGGGCACACACACTCAGGATTTGGTTGAGACGGTACATCATCATGGGGTCGTCCTGCTGGAAGTCGCGGAAGTCAGGCTCGAATTGTAATTGCCTGCCCCCTTCATGACTTCCTCAATAGTGGGCACGATGTCGGAAGCGTGGGGCATCTTGCGGGGCCAGAGTCTCATACGGTAGCTTCTCTGGGCAAGTCGAGGTCAGAATGACACGCGAACGCCTCACCCGTCGTGGTCCCCCTGACCGAAGTATCTGGGAGCTCTCATGTCCTCACGCCGCCAGTTTCTCTGTCACAGCTTGGCTGTCCCCACGGCATTGGCACTTGGAGCCTGGGTGAATCCGGGGATTCAGGCGGTGGGGGCCGAGCGATCGGCGAATTCGCGACTCGGAGTTGGTGCCATCGGGCTGAGGTATCAGGGCACAGTTGTCACCCTCAAGGCTCAAGAATATGGCAACATCGTGGCTGTGTGTGATGTCGACCGCCATGTGCGAGAACAGGCCCGCGCGAGTTTCGGCAGCACACCGGCCATTGAGGAAGATTACCGTGACCTGTTGAAGAACAAGAATGTGGATGTTGTTGTCATCGGGACGCCCGATCACTGGCACGCGAAGATGGTGATCGATGCCTGCCGGGCCGGGAAGGATGTCTATTGCGAGAAGCCGCTGACACTCACCATTGATGAAGGCAAAGTCCTCTCGAAGGCCGTGGCGGAGACGGGGCGTGTCGTCCAGGTCGGCTCATGGCAGCGCAGCGACCACCGCTTTCGGACGGCTGTCGAGTACGTCAGGGCAGGGCGGATCGGTGAGTTGCGGACCGTGGAGGTCGTCCTCGGCAAGAATGAGCAGGGCGGGCCGTTTGAACGTACCGCCCCGCCGAAGAACCTCAACTGGAACCTCTGGCAGGGACAGACCCCCGAGGTCCCTTACGTCGCCGAACGCAGCCATTACACCTTCCGATGGTGGATGCAGTACTCTGGCGGGCAGATGACTGACTGGGGGGCACATCACATCGACATTGCCCACTGGGCGATCAATTCCCAACCAGTGAAGATCGAGGGGACGGCGACCTGGCCCGACGTGACCGATGGATACAACGTCGCGAAAGACTTTTCAGCGAAGTACACGTATGCGAACGGGGTGGAACTCACGGTGCAGGACCATGGTCGCAACGGGATCCTGTTCACTGGAACCGAAGGGCGGATCTTTGTGAATCGCGAGTCGCTCGCCGGGAAAGCTGTGGAACACCTGGCTGGCCAGCCCGAGTCGCGCGAGGCGTTTCGCCTGTATGATTTCGATAATCTCACCCGACCCACGCGGGTGGGGAAGCTCGACGCGATCGTGAATCACGTCGGGAACTTTTTCGATTGCGTCGTGGCGAAACGAAAACCACTGTCGGATATCGAGGGGCAACACCGCAGTGTCAGCGTCTGCCACCTGGGGAACATCGCGATGCGTGTCGGCCGGCCGCTGACATGGGATCCCGAGCAGCAGGTGTTCCCGGCTGATGAGCAGGCGAATTCGTTCTTGAAGCGGGAACAACGCGCCGGGTTTGAGGTGGCATGATGTCGGGCGGAGATAAGAATTAACCTGGTGGGCTACTGAAGACAAAACGGTCGCCCGGTTGATAGGGATGCGTGGGGTCGGCCCAATAGCCTCGCAGCCACATCTCTCCCTTGATCCGACGCAGGTAGAAGCCTTTGGGGAACCCATCGTCTTCGGACAGTGGAGCAGCTGCGATCTGGACCGATCCGGGAGGAGCCTGGTGTTCGGTGACTGGTTGGCCCCAGTAACCTTCTGGCTGGTCGTGATACTGAAGCCGCAGATGTGGCCCCAACTCCAGGGGAACCAGTGCCAGTCCCAGAGACAAGGCTCGTTCAAACAGCTCCAGCAAAGTGGTTCCTTGCGGAAACCCCAATTGCTCGACAGATACTTCCACGATGACCATCGTACGGCTCGTGTCTTCGACAGTGAACAGCTCGCTAGCAAACAGCGTGGCGGCGGCTTCGTTGAGTTTCACCTGTGCAGCATCCAGCTGGGCCAGCAAATGAGCCTTGCTGACTCCACCGATGGTCACCACCCGGGGAACGAGATCCCCCGGTAAATCAAATGCCTTTGGATTGCTCATGGGTATCTACGGCCGAGCCAGAGGGGCCGATGCCCGGATGCCTCATCCGCCTCTCAACTGGTCTGCGGTTATTTCGGAACGCCCGGCGTGACTCCGAGGCTGCGGAAACACTCGAACGGAGGTTCATACGCATTGGCACCTTCTTCGCGGGAGGTGAAGAAGTTGAACAAATAGACGCCATCAGCTCCCTGCTCGATGAGTTTCGCCCCGGCGTCGATGTACTCCGCAGCTGTCAGGTTCTTCTGCCCACCTCGGCGTGTGCATTCGATCCCACCATAGACCGGGACATTGGGGATCGCTTGCTTCCACTCTCCCATCGGGAGATCACCGCGTTCAAAGAGGAACTCAGAGACGGCGACGAAATCGACCCAGCCATTGATCACCCACGCCGGGACATCGCAGCCGATCTGGCGAGCTGTGTCGGGGGTCGGCGGTGTCCGGCCATAGTTCGATGGAGGTCGTACCGACAGGACGAGGTGGCGATTCCTTTCTCGCCCCACATCGTCCAGCATCTGACGAACGCGCTTGATCAGTGAGTTCATCTTGGCGACGCGTTCGTCCGTCGTACCATCCTTGAAGAAGTTTGGGAACCGGTTGAAGTCGAGCTCAATCCCGTCGCAGTCGTATCGCCGCACCGCTTCTTCAATCAGCCGGAAGGTATAGTCCCGGACCTCATCGCGGCCAAAGTCCATGGCGTCACGCCCCTGGTACTGCACGGTTCCCAGTCTCCAGTCGGGGTGATCGACTTTGAACTGTGTCCGCAGGAAGTCATT